>CAYVDZ010000823.1:0-2884 GCA_964450575.1 uncultured Opitutus sp. | reverse complement strand
AAATGCAGAATGCCTTGGTCATCTGTGTCCATCTGTGAAATCTGTGGCTTCAACTGCATTTTCTACTCAACGCCTCCGGTAGTGGGCGAGGCCGCGTGAAGCTCGCGCTCCTGATCGCCATGGGCCGAAGGAGCGTGGACGACATCAAGGACTAAACGCTCAGACCTGATTTTGCGCGTGCCCTCAGCTCGCGATAACGAGCCCGCCAAGCTACGCCACGTGGGAATCCAGACTTCGCACGCTCAGCACTTCGTCCCGGCGCAACGCTTCCAAACTCGACTCCGGCAACGTGAGGACCGTCAGCGTTTCGCCGATGGCGTTAAAGACTTCGACCGAATAACCGGCCTCACTGCCAGCCGCCGGGGCGGAGTGATGCTCAAAACAACAGCCCTGCGTGACGTCGGTCCGGTCGGTAATCGCACGCGACTGGATACGCATCCGGATAGTTGGGAGAATTTCACCTCGTTGCATCGTGATCGGACTTTATGGTCTTTGCGGACCAACGCCGGGTCAATTGAACTTATGGAAGCTCCAACTATTCCGTTGACAGAGGGTAAAGCGGCCTATGCTTTGGCCCTTTTTATGAAAGTCGTTTCCTCCATCAAGTCGGCCAAGAAGCGTCACCCGGCATGCCAGGTGGTCCGCCGCAAGGGCAGAATTTACGTCATTAACAAAGTCGAGCCGCGCTACAAGGCGCGCCAAGGCTAACCTTACCATTTAACGCGATGAAAGCCGCTGGCCATCCCACCTTAAACAACGTCTGCTTCCTGGATATCGGAACCGGTCGTCGTTTTCTCACCAAATCCACCATGAAGTCTGCCCGTAAAGAGCAGATCGACGGTGAAGAATATTCGATCGTCATCCGTGACGTGACGATGGATTCGCACCCGGCTTACACCGGCGAAAAGCGTCTCGTCGACACCGCGGGTCGCGTGGAAAAATTCACCACGAAGTTCAAGCGCGGCATGGCGCCGAAGAAGTAAGCGCCCCGCGGTCGGACGCATCGACGTCCGTCCTCTTTTAAAGCCCTCCGGTTACGGAGGGCTTTTTTAGTGCGTCGTTCTTGACGATCAGTCCGGGGCGCGACGATGGGTGCGTCATCCGTTTTGTTTTAACCGCTGATTTCGCCGAGATCGCGGATAAGACCGAGAATACCTCCAACTATCCGCTCCATCCGCGTCGTCCGCGGTTGATCGATGTTTGAACCTCAATGGTCTGAGGCTACGCCTCGCTGGATGGATTGCTTCGTCGCTGCGCTTCTCGCAATGACAGATGAATTACAGTTCCGTGTTGTCCGCGGATGGCACAGTCCGCTTGCTTCACTCTCCTTCGTTTTTCGCCCATGCGTATTCATCCATTTCAAGGTCTCGTTCCCACGCCGGTTCACGCTCCTGAGGTTGCGTGCGTCCCCTATGATGTCGTCAACGCCGCGGAAGCCGCAGCCCTGGCGGCGGGTAATCCGCACAGCCTTCTGCATGTCGATCGCGCCGAGATCGACCTGCCGGCCGGGACGGATCCCTATAGCGAGGCGGTCTACCAGCGTGCGCGGGAGAACCTGGTGGCGCTGCAAACCGCGGGTGTCCTCGTGCGCGAGACGGAACCGTGCCTCTACGTGTACCAGCAGCAGATGGGCAGTCATGTGCAGCGCGGGTTGGTGGCCGGCTGCCATGTCGACGACTACGATCGGGAGCTGATCAAGAAGCACGAGAAGACGCGCAAAGACAAAGAGGACGACCGTACCAAGTTGATTGATACGCTCAGTGCCGACACGGGCCCGGTATTCCTGACCTATCGGGACAACGCCGCGGTGACGTCTCTCGTGAATACCAAGACCCGGGAGAAGCCGTTGCACGATTTCACCGCCCCCGATGGCATCCGGCACACCGTCTGGCGGATCGCCGGGGGAGCGGAGTGGGTGCAGGCATTGGCGGCCGTGCCCGTGACGTATATTGCCGACGGCCACCATCGGGCGGCGAGTGCGGCGCGCGTGGCACGGCTGCGCCGCGAGCGGAACCCGCAGCATACGGGGCAGGAGGATTACAACTGGTTTCTCTGCGTGTTGTTTCCCGCGAGCGAACTCAAGATTCTCCCATACAATCGCCTGGTCGTCGACCTTCACGGCCACGCCCCGGCTGATTTCCTGGCCAAGGTAAAGGCCTTGTTCGGGGCCGGAGAAAACGCCGCGCCTTCGCCGTCAGCGGTGGGCGAGGTGAGCATGTATCTGGATGGAAAATGGTATGGCCTGCGAATCCCGGTTGATCCGCAGGCGGACCCGGTTTCGCGCCTCGATGTGAGCGTGCTGCAGGATTTGCTGCTCGCGCCGGTGCTCGGCATCGCGGATGTCCGCACGAGCAAACGCATCGATTTTGTCGGTGGTATCCGGGGTTCTGGTGAGCTGGTGAAACGCGTGGATGCGGACGGCGGGGTGGCGTTTTCGATGTATCCGGTGACGCTGGAGCAGTTGATGGATATCGCGGATGCCGGGCAGATCATGCCGCCGAAAAGCACCTGGTTTGAGCCGAAGCTGCGCTCGGGACTGGTGATTCACACCTTCTGACGCACGGCGGACACGACGAAAGCATGGAGCGGAGCGTAAGTGCCATGATTCCGTCATCCGCTCCGACGGCGGCCTGCGCTGGAACCGGGTCCGCCCTCGGAGCTCGGACCTGCGATGAGGGCAAGGCGCAGCGTTTCGGATTGGCACTTGTTTTTCCATGCCATGAGCCGGGCTCGATCCTCAAGTGCACGTTCCCGACTTCCCGAAGTTTGAATGCTCTTGACCGAGGTGACCTCGGAACCATGTTGCGGTTTTATCCGTGTTTCTTATTAGGAAATCCGCTTCATCTTTTTGTGCGCGAGCCCGGTTGTGGGTTTCGTCTTTGTC
>CAYVDZ010000822.1:0-2888 GCA_964450575.1 uncultured Opitutus sp. | reverse complement strand
GCTGGATGGATTGCTTCGTCGCTGCGCTGCTGTTAACGAAAACCTTTTTTGCCATTGCGAAGGAGGCTCTAGCCGACCGCGGCAATCCACCATAAATCCAGATGGATGGCCACATCGCTTCGCTCCTCGCCATGACCATTGAGGCGGTTCATTGCTCCTTGATCTGCGATTCCCTCTATCCGTGCCATCGGTGTCATCCGCGGTTAATCTGAACTGCCGAATTTAGGCTAATACCCGTACCCAGCGTGTAGAGCGTTCACGCCAAAGTGTGAAATATACCGGCTAACCTTCCAACCCCCTGGGGAGAGAGCGAAAGGAATTAACGTGCCAGGCGCCACCCCAGCCACGTTGCGGCGAGGCAGATCACGAGGGAGAGGACCACATTCGCGGCGGCCGCAAGCCCGTCGCCCTTTTGCAACTGTTCGAACGTCTGCCAGCTAAACGCGGAAAACGTAGTAAACCCTCCGCACACGCCCACCACCCAAAACGCGTGCGCCCGCGTAACGTCCATGGCCCCCGGACTGGTAAAGCGGGCCAGCAGAAATCCGATGAGGAGCGAGCCGGCGACATTCACGGCGATCGTCGCCCACGGCAGGCGACCAACTGGAAGCGCCGCCGCGACCAGGGCGCGCAAGACCGAGCCGATCGCACCGCCCGCGGCCACGAGGAAAAGGGTGGTGAAATTCATACCGACTTCCAATCGCAGGTCGTTTCCAACCGACACTTGAAAACTCCCAAGACGCTCACGGTTTCCCTTTTGCGGTCGCGTCGCGAGTGGTTTCAGCGGTCGCGCGTCTGATCAAGGCACTGCGGAGAAACGTATCCGGAACGGCGCTACGGTAGGCCGTGAGCCAGATCGAAGCGAGCATCTGCGAGCCTTGCAGGATGCGGGCTTCAAAGAACGCCCGGGCTTCGTCCGTCATCACACCTGTTCGAAATTTACCGTCTTTCTCCAGTTGATACAAGGGGCCCACCTGGGAATTTTGCGCCCGGATGAAATCGAGTACAGCCACAAACATCGGGTCGCGTCCATCGGACCGGGACAAGAGCGCAACCGGCTTGGCCGCCTCGAGCCGGGGCGCCAGTTGACCAAACTCGAAACCGGCCTTGGTTGGAAATCCGTCCGCCAGGGAGTGAATTCCATTCCAACGCGTGTAATCGTTGGGATTATCGCCGGACCAGCCATTATAATGCTTGGTGGTATGAAGCGGCTGCGCGCAGTCACCGACATAATGCGCCATGATTCCCATGACATAAATGATATTGGCTTGGGCGTTCAGCACCTCATCGGGCGTCCCGAGTTCCTCGTAAACCTTTAAGTATGAAAACCCGGAGCGCAGCCGGCCAAAATACTCGGTGATGGCCCAGGGCGCAAAGCCCGGCCACTCCTGCGTATGGTCGCGGTTCTTGGCGGGATCGATCGGCGCAAAGTTTTGCGCATTGGCCGCGCGGCCCGCCGCAAACTGCACCACGAAATCAAAACGAAACGACGTGAGCGTTTCGACGTCGATGCCCGCTTCGGGAAGATACTCGAGGTCGAGGAAATGATCAGTCCAGCTGCCCCCGGAATGCGCCATCGATAGATCCGGCACATTGCGCCAGCGATCCGGTTCACCGCTCAAAAACGAGGTTCGCTCGACTTGCGTGACCGACTTGATGAACGAGGGGAACTCATCCGGCAAGGCGGCAAGGGCGAGGCGGTTCACGAGGCGGTGCCCTTCGTAATCCCACGCGTAAGCACGGAACGTTCCGGCCGCCGAGGCGAACGCGACCGCAAGACAGAGGAAAGAGCGGCAGGACATGACGCGAGTGAGTGAGTTTTTGTGCAACTGGCGAGCCATGCCGCAAGGAAGCCGCACTTCCGCCCGTCCCGTACCACTGGGGACGAACATCGCCGGGCTCTACTCCAAAGCGCGCACGGTCGCGATATAGGCCTGAATGCCCGCCGCGACGGCGTCCGCAACCTGTTGCCGGTATTCGGGTGAAGCGACCTTTCGCGCTTCACCATCATGCGAAAGAAAACCGGCTTCGATCAAGACCGCCGGACACCGCGCGAGTCGCAAGACCGCATAACGCCCCCGCTTCAGACCCCGATCGGGAACCTTCAACGTCTGCAACAGGCTCCGATGCAGGGCCACACCGAGCACCGTATTCCAGTGATCGTGGAAATTACCCGGATTAAAAACCGGCACTTGATCGTCCGGGCGGCGATCCGTTGAAAGCTGATCCTGCGGCGTCATTGTATAGACTTCGACGCCCGTAACACGCTCGGCCTCGGATTCGACCGCATTATAGTGCAGACTGACAAACAGGTCGGCTCCGGCCTGCGTCGCGATGTCCGCGCGGTCGGCCAGGGCCAGAAAGCGGTCATCGTTGCGGGTCATAACCACTTTGTATCCAGCGGACCCCAGCAGCGCCTTCACGCGCCTGGCCGTGTCGAGCGTCATGTCTTTCTCCACGACATTGACGCGGCTATTGACCTTGCCGGTGTCACGCCCGCCATGCCCGGGATCAAGCACGATGGTTTTCACTGCGGGCGGCAGAACCGCGCCCTGGCCAGGCCGGATCGCGGGCGTGAGCAGCCGTTGAAAATCGATGCGGCTCACCGCGAGCTCACGGTTGCGCAGCGCCGTGGGAGCGCTGAGGAAGACGCGTCTGCCATTCAACTCCATTTTGCGATTATCGAGCTCCAAAACGAGGCGAATCGTGGCGTCCGCCAGTGTCAGCCGGCGGGTTCGCGCGTCCCACGTGGGCGTCAAGTGGAGTGCCCGAGCAACCTCTTTGCCGCTGATGTAGGCGACGCTTGGCGTCGCAGCGACTTTGGGCGTCGGCTTGGTTTCAACGGCCCGAGCCTTGGCTGCCGGCACGACAGGCGAACGGGTTTTGGG
>CAYVDZ010000821.1:0-2890 GCA_964450575.1 uncultured Opitutus sp. | reverse complement strand
ATTGTCGCGGCCAGGGTGGTCGCTCCGAAGACAGCGGGCGGGTCAAGGGCCCGACATTGCGGGGCCATATTGTCCGCGGCCTGGAAGATCCTGATCCCACCCGGCTCGCGTTTCGTCAGATCTATCTGGATACGGTGCAGCTGGCCCGCGTGGTGATGGGCTTTGCCGAAGTGGACGCCAGCCGGGTGGGCTGCTTCGGCGCGTCGCAGGGCGGGGCGCTCAGCCTGGCCTGCGCCGCGTTGGAGCCGCGGATCAAGCGCATCGCTCCGGTGTATCCATTTCTTTGTGACTACCAGCGCATCTGGGAAATGGACCTCGCCAAGGAGGCCTACGAGGAACTGCGGCTATTCTTCCGCTCCTTTGATCCGCGTCACGAACGCGAAGCCGAAATCTTCACCAAACTCGGTTACGTCGACTGCCAGCACCTGGCGGACCGCGTCAAAGCCGAGGTGCTCATGTTTACGGGCCTGATGGATCCGATCTGCCCGCCGAGCTCGCAGTTTGCCGCGTACAACAAAATCACCACGAAGAAGGACCTCGTGGTCTACCCGGATTTTGGCCACGAGCCGTTACCGGGGCAGATCGACCGCACGTTTAACTTCATGCGGGGGCTGTAAACGCGCGGTTGATCAAACCCAGGCGATCCGTTCGATCCGGGTGGCCAAGTCCACATCCTTCGCCGTCACCCGGTCGCCGGCGTCATGCGTCGTCAGCCGGATGCTGACGCGGTTGTAAACATTGGACCAATCGGGGTGGTGATTAAGTTCTTCCGCCTCAAAAGCGATGCGGGCCATAAAGCTCATCGCCTCGCGAAAAGACCCGAAGGTGAACGTCTTGACCAAGGCCTCCCGCTGCCAATTCCACCCCGGCAGTGCAGTCTGGGCGGTGGTAATGTCCTCGGCCGACAGGGGTTTGCTCATGGGAGAACCATGTGCGCCTGCAGCGTGGGGTCAAACGGACCCAACACTTCCGACCCTTCCAACCGGGGATGGTTGTGGGACTTTCGTGAAGCCGGCTTGTCAATGGTCTCCCCGCCGCCCTAACTCAGCGGCTGTCGCATGCCTCCTCCTCTCGAAAACGCACCGCCGCATGTCGCGATCATCATGGATGGGAATGGTCGCTGGGCCAAACAGCGGGGCCTGCCGCGCATCGAAGGGCATCGCCGCGGCGTCGAGACCGTGCGCACCACGACCTTTGCGGCGCGGGATCTCGGGGTACGGATGCTCACCTTGTACGCGTTTTCGATCGAGAACTGGAAACGTCCACAGGAGGAAGTCGGGGCGTTGATGGGCCTGCTCGAATATTATTTAAAGAAGGAGCTGAAGACCTTTATTCGTGACCGCGTGCGATTTCGCACCATCGGGCGCACCGATGAACTTCCCGCCGGCGTGCAAAAGCATTTGCGCACCACGGTCGAAGAAACCCGGCATTTCACGGATTACACTTTGGTTCTGGCGCTAAATTACGGTTCGCGCACCGAGATCGTGGATGCCGCCCGCGCCTATGCGGCCGCCGTGGCGACCGGTAAGGAAAAACTCAACGATAGCTCGTGGGCGACGTTTAGCCGTTATCTTTATTGCCCGGATATGCCGGATCCAGATCTGGTGATCCGCACGTCGGGCGAGACCCGCCTCAGCAACTTCCTGCTGCCCCAGGCCGCTTATGCGGAATTCATGTTTCTGCCCGTCCTCTGGCCCGATTTCACGAAAGAGGATCTGGCCGGTGCGATCGCGGAGTACAACCGGCGCGAGCGGCGGTTTGGCCTGACGAGCGAGCAGCTCAAACCCGCCGCTTCCAAATAGTCGCGGCATGAGCATTCGCACTCGCTTGCGGCGCAGCTGACGGGAGGGCGAAACGTGAACATCCGAGCTCGCAATTGGTCGACTTTCCATGGGTAAACGCATCTTCAGCACCGTCCTTTTATGGAGTATCCTCGGAAGCGTCCTGTGGTTCTTCCGCTCCACCGGTGCGCTCGTTCTGATCACCGCGATCTCGGTGTTCACGCTCCGCGAATTCTATCTTTTAATGCGCGGCTCGGGCTACGCGCCCTTTCATAAGTTCGGTCTCGTCTTTGGCGGGGTCATTACCCTCGCCCCTTGGATCCACGCCCAATGGGGCGGCCCCGTTCATCTGCTCGTTCCCTTGGCCACCATTGTTTTTGCGATCCGCTTACTGGCGGAGCGCACCCCGGAAACCCGGGTTGAATCCCTCGCCTCCACCCTGTTTGGGCTCATCTATGTTTCCCTCATGATGAGCTTCCTGGTGGCGATCATCACTCCGCTGCCTGGGGACATCGTGTCGCCGACCGGCCGCTTGCTGCTGTGCCTTTGGCTGGTGGCCACGGCAAAGTTCTGCGACATCGGCGCGCTGCTCTCCGGCATGACGTTTGGACGCCACAAAATGTCCCCAAAAATCAGTCCCAAGAAAACCTGGGAAGGCGCCATCGGAGGCGTGTTCGTTTCGATGGGCGTCGGCGCCGGTATGGCGTGGTTGTCGCGCGACTGGTTTCCCCCGCATATGACGCCCTTGGTCGCGGCGCTGATGGCCGCCCCGATCGCGGTTTTGGGCATCGTGGCAGACCTGATCGAGTCCGTCTTGAAACGGCGCGCCAACATGAAGGACTCCGGGGCAACCATTCCTGGGATCGGCGGCATGTTCGACTTGAGCGACAGCCTGCTCCTCACGGCCCCCGTGGCGTATTTCCTTTTTGGACTCGCCCGCTGATCCGCCGGTCCCGCTCCGCTGAAGAGTGGTGATTCGCCCGGCCGCGCCGGAGGCGGGCTGCCGACCCGAGGCTTGCTCCCGGGACTTCCCTTGGCGCATAACTGCCTTTTCTTTCGTGTCCGCACCCGTTCCCGCTCATCCCACCGCCACCAGAAAACGCGTCGTC
>CAYVDZ010000820.1:982-2891 GCA_964450575.1 uncultured Opitutus sp. | reverse complement strand
ATCTCGCAGTGTCCCACCTCGGTGTCGCTCACCGAGAAGAGCTGCACGCCGCACCAATGCGTGCTCGTGCGCACCTCGTGGAAATCGTGAATCCGACAGTCGCGGATCACGTGCCGTTCGCTGCGCCCGTCGGGATGCTCGGCCCGCGACAAGTTGTTCCAGATCTGGATGCCGCCCTCGCCCGCGCACTCGATCCAGCAACCGATGATCTTGTTTTCCGCACCGTCCTGGAGCAGACGGACGCCGAGATTTCCCAGGTTGAAGAGGTGGCAGTCGCGCAGTTCGATCCGGTTCGCGTGCATCAGGAAAAACGCCGCCCGCGGCGGGCCGACCTGCTTCACGCTATCGGGCGTATAGTCCGTCTCGCTCACGGAAAGCCCGACAAATTTCAGATCATGCACGGGCACACCCACGCCGCCGCCCTGCAGATGAAAAATTTCGCCGACGCGCGGAGCGACGATCTCCTGCGCGTCGGGATCGCCCTCCATCGGCCAGTAGAAGAGCGTGCCAGTCGTCTCATCGAGGAAATATTCACCGGGCGCATCGAGCAGTTCGCGGAAGCCTTGCACGAAGAAGCGTTCGCCCGCGGCCGCCGGGCTGTCCTGCTTCGGAAATGAAATCGCTCGATTGGCCGCATCGATCCCGGCGATGGCGCACGGGAACATCCCCCAGTTATATTTTCCCTGATGGCCCCACCACCAGATTTCCCCGCGCTGCGCCGGTGCCCACCTTGCGGGATCGAGGTCGCCCGCTTTGAAAATGATCGATGTCTCCGTGCCGGATTCGGACTTCAGGTATTCGCCAAAATAGCCGGGATACCGGGGATCGGGCGCGTAGTTGGGCGTGCGGGCGATTCTCGCCCGCCGGCCATTTTCATAGAGCGTCCGGAACGTCACGCCGGGGGCGACGGGGGCTTTCCAAATATGCGCGTCGTGCTTCGTCCAGCCGGTGACGCGCACCCCCCCGCGGAACCGCGCCGCTCCCGGACCCCCGCTGGACCGATAAACGATCGCATGCCCGTCGCGGCCGGAGTCGGCCGGGCCGAAAGCAATGGCTTGCGCCACCGGGTATTCGCCAGGCACGAGATTGACCACGATGTCATCTCCCATCGCGACATTCAGGCGCTGGTCCCGGATGTAATCGCGCGCCTGCGTCACCGTCTGCCAAGGCGCGCGCATCGTGCCGTCGCCTTGGGTGTCGCTACCCTGCGGCGAAACCCAGAACTCCTGCGGCGCGGCCGGCAGCGCCGAGCAGAAAACAAGAAAAAAGGCCGCCTGTATAACGCGACGAATCTTCTGAGGTTCAGGCGTGGACGAGTGCACGGGGATATTCATGGCAGAGGTAGAACGCACGTGGCTCATCTTCGACGATCGCCGGGAAACGAGTCAGATCGGCAAAAAAGAAATTGTCCGCGTGATCGTCGCACACACTGGAAACCTCACCGCTCACCGTCCAGCCCGTGCCTTCCTCGCCCCAAAACTGGTGGATTGTGCGTGGTGGTATCGCGACACTCTGGCCGGGCCGCAAGCGCACGATGCCCCGCGGTCGCAGCGAGACGGTTTCCCCGTCCACCTGCACCGAGAACGGCTCCTCGCTCCAATCGTTTTCAGGCGTGGTGCGCGTGAGTTGCACCAGGATGTTTCCCCCGCCGCGGTTGATGATATCCTCGCGCTTCGAGCGGTGAAAATGTGCCGGCGCACGCTGCCCCTCGGGATCGAGGATGAATTTCTCTGCGTAGGACTTCGGATAGCGCGGATCGCCCAGGCGCCCGTTACGCAGGGTGAACAGCGTGCGTCCAATCTGCGGAAACTGCCCGCTGCCGAAATCAGTCACATCCCAACCGAGCATGCAGTCGCGCACCTCATCGGCTTCGGACCCGTGCCGACGCCAGTCGTCGGCCGTCCAAAAA
>CAYVDZ010000820.1:0-972 GCA_964450575.1 uncultured Opitutus sp. | reverse complement strand
CCGATTGATGAGTGAACGGGTCAACGGACCGCGGTGCGCCGGGAGCACCGCGGGGCCGGTTTCTGTCGAAGATGAGGCGGTCATGGCAAAATTCCTTCCGTCGCTTAAAATTTGAGCGTCGTGCTGACGGTGTAGCTGCGCGGCGTGACCCAACTGTAGTTGTAGGGTGTCGCCACCCGGCCCGGATTGGACAGATCGCCACCCACCGGCCGCAACACGGTATTGTAGTAAAGCGGTTTGTCGTAGCCGAAGACGTTGTCGACCTTCAGGTCGACGCTGAGCGTGTATTTTTGGCTGAACTGACGCGTGTAGTTGAACGTCAGCGTGGCGAGGGCGTAGGGATCGGAATAGACGTAGTTGTAAACCCCGACCGCCGCATCGTCGACGGCGAGAGCCGGGTTGAGCGGGCTGCGCACGGTGTCGGCACCACGCGTGCCGATGACCTGCTTTCCCCGGTAGTTTACGCCGCCGCCCATCCTAAATCCCTTCAGCTTACCTGTGCGGAAGGTATAGTCCGTGTAGAGGTTACTCGTCCGCTCCGTAAGCCGCGCGATTTTCTGGCTGTCGGCGACGCCCGCGAGCGCACTGACGACGTTGTTCCAGGCGTTCGCCGCCGCAGTGCCTTCGCTGGGCGACCAGCCCGCTGGAATCGTCGTGCTATTGTCATACGCTGCCTGATCGCCGTTGAACACGCCGCCGGCGTTCGTGACGATCTTGCGGAACGTCTCCTTGTTCTCCGCCCAGTAGGTCCGGGTGTCGATGAAGGGATTCGTCTGCGTGGCACGGGGCATCGCGGCATTGAACATCAGCCGCCAGTTGCGGCTGAAGTTGGCCGTGAGTTCGAACTCCCAGCCCTGCGTCTTCAGTTCGGCGGTGTCGGTGTAGATCGGGATCCGGAGCAGTCCCTCGGAATTGATCGCACCACTGACAATGGGGGCTTCCCGTTTCCTAGTCTGAATGAGTGTCGTGAAG
>CAYVDZ010000819.1:0-2891 GCA_964450575.1 uncultured Opitutus sp. | reverse complement strand
GCTGGAGTGGATACGCGGAGAGCACGCTCGCCGCGTATCCACTCCAGCTTGACGGCACGTCGACGACGCTCACTGGCACCGGGCTCGAGCTCGTCCGCGCGCGCGCCGACCTCCCGTGGGTGCAGCCGCCCGTTGATGACGCGATCTTCGATCCGGCGCGCAACGTGACCCTGGCCCTGGCGAGCGAGAGTTTCGCGGAACGCTTTCGCAAGCAACGCGGTGATGTGATTCGCATCTCCACCCCCGCTGGCCCGCAGCTGCTGACATTGGCGGGCATCTATGCCGATTACGGCAATGAGCGCGGTTCCCTCATGGTCGAGCGCGAACACCTCGTCGCGTGGTTTGCGGATGATCAAGCGGCGAGCCTTTCGCTGTACCTGCGCCCTGGCACCGAAGCCGATGCCCTTCGCGCGGAATTGCTGGCGGGTTATCCGGGACTCGCGATCTTCACCAACGCCTCGTTGCGGGCGGAAATTCTGCGGATTTTTCGCCAGACATTTTCCATCACTTATGCGTTGGAAGTGATCGGCGTGGCCGTGGCCGTGATTGGTCTCGCGCTTACGCTCATCAGCGTGCTGCTCGATCGGCGCGATGAACTCACGACCTTGCGTGCGCTGGGTTTTACGCGCACCGAGATGGCCCGCGTCGCGGCGATCGAAGGGACTGTCGTTTCGGCGTGCGGTGTCTTCGGCGGCCTCGTCGTGAGCCTCGCGCTCGGCTGGCTGCTGATTCACGTCATCAATAAACAATCCTTCGGCTGGACCCTGGGGTTTGCCCTGCCATGGGGACAACTCGCGGCGCTCGGTGTCACGGTCATCGCGACCGGGGCTGCCGTCAGTTATCTGGTCGGCCGCTGGGGCGCCAATCTTCCTGCTGATCATGAAGAATAATTCCCCCACGATGGACGTCGTTTTCCAGACGGGCCGGCGCTATATCGGCGTGCTAGTGCTGGGCCTTTATCTTGGGTGTTTTGCCGCCCTCGGTGCGGCCCAGGCGCAAACGCCCGTGACGCTCACCCCGGATGGCTTCGCGGTGCCGCAGCCGGGTTATCCCTTCGCGTTTCCGCGCGACCACGGCAGTCATCCGGAATTTAAAATCGAGTGGTGGTATCTCACCGGGCATCTCCACACAGTGGATACACCGGCCCGGCGTTTCGGGTTTCAAGCCACGTTCTTCCGGCAGGCCGGGCCGCGCGGTGGGACTGACGTCAATCCGGAGTTTGGCAGCGCGCAGCTTTATTTGGCGCACATGGCGTTGGTCGATGTGCAGACGGGCCGGTTTCTGCATCAGGAGCGGCTTAACCGGGAAGGCTGGGATGCCGCGGCCGCGACTGACACGCTGGCGGTGCGCAATGGCGATTGGTCGCTGCGGCTGGTAGATCCCACGGATGCTTCCGCTCAGCCGACGCTGGCGTTGCAGGGCGGAATCCATGCGGAGGCGGCGTTTGCGCTCACGCTTCGCGCGGCCAAGCCATTGGTGGTGTTCGGCGAAGACGGGGTTTCGCGCAAAGGTGCGGCGCCCACGGCGGCGAGTTATTATCTTACGTTCACGCGACTCATGGCGGATGGGGAACTCACGCTGCAGGGTGAACGCGGCAGCGAAAAATTCCGGGTGACCGGCGAAGCCTGGATGGACCATGAAATCAGCAGCAGCCAACTCGGCGCGGGCCAGATTGGTTGGGACTGGGTGAGCATCCAGTTCACCGACCAGCGCGAACTCATGCTGTACCGCTTGCGGCTGCGGGACGGCACGGCCGATCCGGCGTCCACGCTGACTTGGATCGATGCGGCGGGACGCACGCAGCGCAGTCCGTTCACGTGGGAAGTCCTGACGCGGTGGACCAGTCCGGCCACGGGCGCGATCTATCCCCAGCGTATCCGGATAACCACGACTGATCCGGCGACGAACGCAACGGTGACGTTGTCGGTCGAACCGTTGGTCGCGGCTCAGGAACTTCCGGGTACGCTGGGCGGAGTTTCTTACTGGGAAGGGGCGTGTCGCGTCCGCGATGCGGCCGGGCGGGAGGTGGGATCGGCTTATATGGAGCTCACCGGCTATGCGGGGGATCTCAAGCTGTAGGCCGGAAGGGCCGCCTCGTTCTAACGTTAAATCGCGCGAGCGGGTCGCGTTCGCGCCTGCGCGGTGCCTGCGATGACGCGCACGTCAAAACGAACCGCTTTGGTGCAGTGTCGCCTACCCGGCTGCTAATTCGAGGGCCGGGATCGCAGTCCGGGATTCCGATTCCCGCCGTCACCGGGTGTATTCGCTTTTAGGGCACGGCGGCCGGCTGCTCCGGGAGCCGGCGGAAGCTGCGCAAGATCTCCTGCACTCGAGTTTGCGGCAGGCCCTCGGCCACGTGGTCGTCGCGGCCCCGCATGGTTTCGCCCGCGACTAACGCGTTGATGATGGCTTCCTCGGTGGCTGCGACCGTGCTCTCGAACAACGGACTCATGCTGCCGTTGGGCAACGCCTGAAATTCGGAGGCGCGGAAACTCAGTTCGCCCGAGCCGGATTCGCGGTGGGCACCTCGAGCGTTGGCGGTGGAAAAAGCGACAAACAGATCGCCCGAGCCATTGCCGGAAACTGCGCCGGTACGGGCCAACCCAAGAGCGGCGCGGCGGGCGAGACGTTTCAACTGGTGGGGCAACAGCGGCGCATCCGTTGCGACAATGATAATGATGGAGCCCACTTCGCCGACGCTCAGGCCCGCGAGATCATGCGGATCGCTGCCCGCTAACCGGCGCGTCCCTCCACCGATCTCGCGGCCTACCGGGACCCCGGCGATTGTCAGCTGACGGCGCACCCCGTGGTTGGCCTGTACGAGCACGCCGACGGTAAAGCCGCCGAGTTCGCCCGAGTCCTCCGCCAAATCCCCACTCTCCGCTAAACCC
>CAYVDZ010000818.1:0-2892 GCA_964450575.1 uncultured Opitutus sp. | reverse complement strand
ACATACGCGAGATCGAGCAGTTCGCGTCCGCCAAACATGCCCACACTCACCGCTGCGACCGAATCGCTCAGCGGGTTTTCAGGAATTTTTCGGGCGTCGAGCAGCTTCTGAATCGCCAACCGCGTCGCCACGTAAGCCCCGGTGATGGCCGCGGTGCGGGTACCGCCGTCGGCCTGAAGCACGTCGCAATCGAGCCAGAGCGTGTTCTGGCCAAGCTTCTGGAGATCGACGACGGCCCGCAGTGAGCGGCCAATCAGGCGCTGAATTTCAATGGTCCGCCCGTCGACCTTGCCGCGCGAGCTATCCCGCTGTTTACGATCGAGCGTGGAGTAGGGGAGCATCGAATACTCGGCCGTAAGCCAGCCACCTGGTATTTTTTGCTGCTTCATCCACGTCGGCACATTTGACTCGATCGTGGCGGCGCAGATCACCCGGGTGAGTCCGTATGAAACCAAGACCGAACCCGTGGCATAGGGCGCGATGTTGGGCTCGAAACTGATCGAACGAAGCTGGTCGGGACGGCGGCCGTCGGCGCGCGGAGCGGATTGGGACATCCGCAAAAGGCAGGAGAGCCCGGCGCGACGTGGCAAGCCGCAAGGCGGCGCGCCGCGGTCTGGTTATTCCCAAGGTGACTTGGGGTGACCCGTGCTTCCAATCACCCCGAGGCGTGCTCTTCACGCTCGATCGGTCGAATCTTGGTCGGCCGCGGCTGTTTCGACTGCTCGGTCATGAACGCGATCAGGCGGTCATTGAAATCACGCGCCGGATCGTGGCCCATCTTCTTCAGCGCCTGCGTCAAGGCCGCCACTTCAACCAGCCGCGCGATGTCCCGGCCGGGACGGATGTAGAGCTCGATGTGCGGCATGCGCATACCGAGAATCTCATAAAAGTTTTCCTCCAGCCCGGTGCGTTCTTCGATGGCTTCGGGCGTCCACTCCTTGAGTGAAACCACCATGTCGATGCGTTTCTCGTGGCGAACGCATTTCACGCCGAACATCTCGCCGACGTTGATGATGCCGATTCCGCGACACTCCATGTAGCCCCGATTCAACGGACGGCTCGACGCCATCAGTTCACGTTCGTCGAGCAGGCGAATGACCGTGAGATCGTCGGCCACGAGGGAGTGTCCGCGCTCGATCAGCGCGAGCGCACACTCGCTTTTGCCCACGCCCGAATCGCCGCGGAGCATCACGCCGACGCCTTTGACGTCGAGCGTGGTCGCATGCTCGGTGCCTTGCGGAGCAAACTCGTTGTCGATCGCGAGCGTCGCCAGATTGATCCAGTTCATCGTGATCATCGGCGTGCGGACGATCGGGATTTTCATCTGCTTCGCGACCGCCTGCATGGCCGGCGTGGGATGAAAGTTGCGCGTGAGCACGAAGCACGGGATGCCCCGCTTCACCATCTGCTGGAGAATGCTCTCCTGCGTCGTGGCTGATAGCGTTTTGAGGTAGGTCATCTCGGCCGCACCCAGAACTTGGATACGCTTGTTCGCGAAATATTTGAAGAACCCTGTCAGCGCGAGCGCGGGGCGGTTGATGCTCCCCTCGTGAATGAGCCGGTGCAGGCCGGGTTCACCGACGACGAGTTCCATCTTCAACTTCTCGCGATAGGTCTCGAGAAAGTGGGCAACGGTGATGCCGTGAATCGCTTTTTGCATGGGGGAGAGGGGACGCTAACCGGAAATTGTCCTAGGGTGGCGGGGCGTCGCAACCAAAGATCGAATAAACCTTCGACGGAAATCGCGACGCTCTACGCCAAGCTACGTCCTTTGATCGTCATTGCGAGAGTTGGACCTTGGCGACGGTGGCAATCCAGGCAGTCGGAAGGCCCATCTGGATGCCATGGATTGCCACGCCCTCGTTCCTCGGGCTCGCAATGACAAACAAAGGGAGCCCATTAGCAGAACAGGACGTGGGCCGGTTTCCCACGTTGCGATCGAACCGCCCCGACTTCGGTTTACAGGTTGAAACTCTCACCGAGATAAAACTTTCGTGCCTGTTCATCGCGGATGAGGAAGTCGCCCGTGCCCTCCGTCAGCACCTTGCCTTGATGCAGCAGGTAGGCGCGATCGACGATCCGCAGCGTCTCGCGCACATTATGGTCCGTCACCACCACGCCAATACCGCGGGACTTGAGTTGCAGGATCATTTTCTGCACTTCGGCCACCGAAATGGGATCGATGGCCGCAAACGGCTCGTCCATCAGCAGGAATTTCGGATTACTCACAAGGGCGCGTGCGATCTCGAGTCGCCGGCGTTCGCCGCCGGAAAGCGTGTACGCTTTCTGCTTGGCGATGTGACCGAGATGCAGCTCGTCGAGGTGGGTTTTGACCCGGGCTTTGCGCTCCCTGCGCGGGACGCCGATGGCTTCGACAATCGCGAGAATGTTTTCCTCCACCGTCAGCTTGCGGAATACCGACGCTTCCTGCGGCAGGTAACCGATCCCGCGTCGGGCGCGTTGATGCATCCGTAACCGCGTGATGTCGGTGTCGTTGATTCGGACGTGGCCGGAAGTCGCGGGCACAAGGCCGACAACCATGTAGAACGTCGTGGTCTTGCCGGCGCCGTTCGGGCCGAGCAGGCCGACGATTTCCCCAGCGCGGAAGCGGAGGTTGACCCCGTTCACGACGATGCGGGTGCCGAAGGTCTTTACCAGGCCGTCGGTCGTGATCTCGGCGCCGCCATTCATGCTCGGTGCGCTCATCGGGGCAGGTTCGGAATGGGAACGCGGATCGTCGGTTCAGTCGGTGCGCTTTCAGGGCCCGCTTTGGGCGCCGCCTTCGCTTTTTCCTTTTCCTTCTCGGGATCGAAGCCGAGATCCTTCAACGAAGGTCCGGTCAGGCGAACGCGGGTTCCTGGCGGCCCTTCGATGACGGCGCGACGTTCGCCC
>CAYVDZ010000817.1:0-2894 GCA_964450575.1 uncultured Opitutus sp. | reverse complement strand
GGGGAGGAGGCCGGAAGGGTCAGCCCTCACGCCGGTGCGAATCGAGTTAAATCGTGCGCTCGCGCGGAACGGGACCTGACCGCTGCTTTCCGTCGGTGGAACCGCGTCCACCCAAGACAAATCACGGTCGCGGGGAGGAATGGGTTACTTGGTCAGACTCCAGATCGCCAGTGTGAGGCTGACCACCGCGACTGCGCCGAAAACCCACAGCATGCGTTGGGTCCGGAGATTTGCCTCATGGACCCTCACGAACGTCTTGGCGAGTGCTTCGAGACTGCGTGAAAGCTCGCTGATCAAGCGCGTTTGCTCCAAGTCCGACGCCTCGAGCCCCTGCAATCGAATTTGCAGCGACTCGCGACTTGCGGTGTTGGAATCCGCACCAACGTTCTCGGCGGTCGCCTCCTTGCGGCGGCGGTAAAGATCAACTGCTCCCATGACGAGTGGGGCGACGGCGGAGAGAATGGAGGCAACGGGAATAGCCATATGGCGGAAGGATGAGGCGCTTCCGCAGCGATGCAAACCAGCGCGCACCGCAGGCGAATCCGCGTTCCACGGGCGAGCGGCACACGATCGCCGACATCGAAACGCAACCCACATTCTATCCGCTGCCCCCACCACGAGGTCATCACCCGCATCACCTATCGTTCGAACGCCGACCAGCAGCGAAATAGTCAATGGTTCGACTACCGCGTGAACGCGGCGACCGCGACCTTTGAGGCAATCAACGTTCTGGCCACGCGGTCCTTCGACTTGGTCCTGATGGATTGCGAGATACCTGCATCGCCGCATGAAAGCCGTCTACTCCGGGACTGGACACGCCCGCCGACGGTCGACTGTGCCCGAAACCAGCCTATTGTTGGTCAGGCGTCGGGGCCTTCGGCTTCTTTTCTGCAGGGGTTCGTTTGATGATCAGCACGAGGCCCATTTCATTGAGGCGTTTGGGATCGATTCCCTCGATTTTGTTCAATTGGTCGAGGCTCTTGAACGGTCGCGCGGACACAATTTTCTGCGCCAGTTCCGGTCCAACTCTGGGAAGTGCTGCGAGGGTCTCGAGACTTGCGGAGTTAACGTCTGCGGCGGGTCGGGTACCACGGTGAGTCACCCGGGGCATCTCCTCCCGGACTCCGCCCTGAAGAACTTCAATCGCCGCCTCGGGCGGTATGGTCGCGGGGGATACGGTAACTCTGGTCCGGATTTGCTCCAGTCGTTCGGCGCTCAAACCCCGCAGGCGGTCGAGTCCATTGATGGAAACGAATGGCCTCGCGGCAATAATGGCGCGGGCGCCGTCCTGGCCGATGACCGGTACGACTGCCAGCGAGGCCTCCGTCGCGGTGTTTAAGTCTAGTTTCCTTTCGTCGGCTGTCTGAGCAACGTCAGCTTGAGCGTGATCGTCCGGTGCCTGCTTCGAGTCAGCGGCAACCAGCGGCGACGCAAGCGTGCACGCGAGCATTACGGGTGAGCAAGTCAGGCGAAGGAGAGAAGCAAAATGAGTCATCATGGGTTGGTTAGACCCGGCGAAATTACCGGGGTGGCGAAAGCAATTTAAGTGTCTGTCCTGGCGAATCATGCTTACACGTTGTCTCCATCCAGCCGCATCGCCACGGCGCGAAGCGCACCGCGCGAGCACGATCATGGCATGTACCGTCACGTCGCGAGCGCGCCCGCCTCCTCTCTCACGTGTAGACTTGCCGCAATGAAAGTCCGACTTTTTCATCCGGAAATGCCCCACCGACTCTGCGTCTTTCGTTTTCACCTCCGCGCTCACCTCCTCGCTGTCCTCACGCTCTGCACGTTTAACACCCGCGGCGCGACGCCTCCGGTCAATGCCGATTGGGCGACCTACCTGGGCGACAAGCAACGCAGCCTATATTCACCCCTTCAGCAAATCGACCGTTCCAATGTGGCCCAACTGGAAGTTGCCTGGACCTATGACACGGGCGAAAGCGGCGAATATCAGTCCAACAATCTGGTCGTCGCCGGAGTGCTCTATACGGCGACCACCAGCCGTCGCGTCATCGCGCTCGATGCCACCACCGGACGCGAACTCTGGACGTGGGATCCGGCGACGACACGCGCCGGGACGGGTGCCCGACGTCAACGCGGCCTCGTCTTCTGGCAAAATGAAACGGGTGGCGAACAGCGCCTCTTCACCTCCGTTGGCAACTATCTCTTTGCCCTCGATCCGAAGACCGGCCGGCCGCTGCCCGACTTTGGGTCCGATGGCTCAATCATCCTGAGCTTTGAAAACGAACTCGAGGGCACGCACCGCATCGGCCTCAACACGCCGGGTATCATTTTCCGCGATACGCTGATCATCGGCGGGTTTGGTGGTCCTGGCGCCGTCCGGGCGCTTGATGTCCGCACCGGTGCGCGTCGCTGGATTTTTCACCTGATTCCGCGCCCCGGCGAAATGGGCCACGACACCTGGCCTGCCGATGCCTATAAGACCGCCACGGGCGTCATGCCCTGGTCAGGTCAGTCGCTCGACGAAGCCCGCGGCATCGTCTATGTCGCCACGAAGACCGCCAATCCCGACTTCTACGGTGGCGACCGGATAGGAGAGAATCTCTTTGCCAATTCGCTGGTCGCTCTCGATGCCGCCACCGGAAAACGCCTGTGGCATTATCAGATTGTGCATCATGATCTGCTCGATAAGGACCTGCCGTGCGCGCCCGTGCTGCTCACGGTCACGCATAACGGCAAAAAAATCGACGCCGTCGCACAAGGCACGAAGCATGGACTGCTCTTCGTCTTCAACCGGGTGACAGGCGAACCGCTCTGGCCAATCAATGAAAAACCGGTGCCCGCCTCCGAACTGCGCGGAGAACACGCGTGGCCCACGCAGCCGTTTCCCACCAAGCCCGCGCCCCTCATGCGTCACGGTTACACGGAGG
>CAYVDZ010000816.1:2289-2895 GCA_964450575.1 uncultured Opitutus sp. | reverse complement strand
CTCCCAAATCACGGCCCAACGCCATCCGAGTTCCTCAAGTCGCGACTGCTGGGTGAGGTCGCGGATTCGATTGCCCTCAAGCTTGTCCGTCCAAAATTCAACGCGGCTCTTCGGGATTCGCGCTAACGGGCAGCCCGCGTGGCGATGCCAGAAACACCCGTGGACGAAAAGTGCCAGTCCGTATCTTTTGAATACCAGGTCTGGCCGCCCAGGCAACGTCTTTAGATGAAGCCTATATCGGAATCCCAGGCCATGGGCGCGACGACGAACCCGCAGTTCGACGGCGGAATTCTCGCTCCGCACCAGCGACATCCTGTGACTTCGGTCGCCCGGCGAGAGAGTATCCATTGTCCCGGATTCTATCCGTTCCCCGTCCGCCGGTACATATGTTCGACGAGTAGCTTCCCGGCACCGAACTCGCCCTACTCCCCCAGGCGCACGAGCATCTTGCCCGTGTTCTCGCCCCTTAACAGCCCGATGAAGGCGCGTGGCGCGTTTTCGATGCCCTCCATGATCGTCTCCTGGTACTTTACCTTGCCGTCCTTCAACCACGCGGTCATCTCTTCGTTGAACGGCTCGCGCAGGTGGGGGCAGTCCGGGGCGACG
>CAYVDZ010000816.1:0-2279 GCA_964450575.1 uncultured Opitutus sp. | reverse complement strand
GTTCATGCGCGGCAACGTCGCGTCGAGGTGGTCGCCGCCGACGTTATCGAAGTACACGTCGATGCCCTTCGTCGCCGCCTCTTTGAGCGCCTGGCGGATTGGCTGCGTCTTGTAGTTGATCGCGACATCCACGCCCAGCTCTTCCGTCAGCCATCGGCACTTCTCGTCCGAACCTGTGCTGCCGATGACGCGGCAGCCCTTGAGCTTGGCGATCTGCACCGCGGCGGAGCCGACCGCACCGGCGGCCGTCGAGACGAAGACCTCTTCGCCCGCCTTCATCTTGCCGATCTCAAGCAGGCCGCCATAGGCCACGAAGCCGGAGCCGCCGAGGACGTGCATGTACACCGTCACCGGCAGCGCGGGGTCGACCACCATCTTCGAAACCTGCTCGCCCGGCGCGGTGAAGTATTCGCGGAAGCCGAAGCGGCTCTGGACGACGTCGCCCTCCTTCAAGGATGCGTTCCGCGATTCGACGACGCGTCCGACCGCCGCGCCTTGCATCGCCTTGTTCAGCGGCGTCTGCCCGTTCGTCATCGGTGGCCGCATCGCCGGGTCCACGGACATGTACAGGTTCTTCACCAGCACCTCGCCCTCGCCCGTCTCCGCCACCTTCGTCTCCACGACCGCGAACTGCTCCTCGTTCGGCATGCCATCCGGCCGCGCGATGAGATGAACTTCCCTGCTTGTTGTCGCCACTTCGGTGCCCCCGTTCCCCAGAATCTGATTGCGCCAAGCCTACCCCAGCCGGAGTCGCGTGTCCGCTCCTCTCGGATCTCGGATCTCGGATCTCGGATCTCGGATCTCGGAGGTTGTGAATTATTCCCTGGTTGATATCGCCTGAATGGGAGGGATGCCCGAGACTGTGCGCCATGACAGAGCAAGGGCAGTTTCCGAACCTTCCGATGATCGACGAAGCAAGGGCGAGTGAGGCGACGGGGGCGGCCACGGGCAAGGCGCGACTGTTGCGCGCGGATCGGCAGCAGGTGGCGTTTCGCCTGGCGGACCTGGACGGGTTGCTGCCAGCGAACCACCCGGCGCGCACGGTCTGGGCGTTCGTCGAGGAGCTCGACCTGTCCGGGTACACCAATGCTGTACGGGCCGTCGAAGGGCACGCCGGGCGGCCAGCGATCGACCCGGCGATTTTGCTTGGTCTCTGGCTGTATGGCATCAGCAAAGGTGTGGGCAGCGCCCGTGAACTGGAGCGGCTGACGACCGAGCACGACGCCTACCGCTGGCTCTGTGGCGGCGTGGCGGTGAACTACCACACGTTGAGCGACTTTCGCAACGACGAAGAACAGTTCGAGCAATTGCTCACGAAGTCGTTGGCTTCGCTGATGAAGGCGGGCGTGCTGAAGCTCGAACGCGTATCGCAGGATGGGATGCGGGTGCGGGCGAGTGCGGGTTCATCGTCCTTCCGGCGGCGGGAAACGCTCGAGGACCATCTTCGTGATGCCACCGAGCATCTGCAACGGCTCAAAAGCGAGCACGTTAGCGAAGGCAAGCACCCTGGGCGTGAATCCGCAGCCCGCGAACGGGCGGCGCGAGAACGCCAAGCACGCGTGAAAGAGGCGCTGAAACTGCTTCCCGAAGCGGAGAAAGCGTTGCAGCGTCGGACGGTCAAAAACAAGCCAGCCGAGGCGCGGGCATCGACGACCGACCCGGAGGCTCGGGTGATGAAGATGGCCGATGGCGGCTTTCGCCCGGCCATCAACGCGCAGCTGGTATGCGACGCGGAGTCACGCATTGTCGTGGGCGTGGACGCCGGGAGCGTGGGCAGCGATATGGGCCAGATCCCTCCCCTTCTTGACCAACTCCAGGAGCGTTTCGGCAAGCTCCCCCAAGAGCTGCTTTGCGATGGCGGGTATCCCTCGGCCAAGAGCCTCGAAGCAGCACACGCGCGCGGCGTGGCTGTGTACGCCCCGGTGCCAAAGCCCCGCGATGAACGCGACCGCTTTGCCCCCCGCGAAGACGACAGTGAAGCCCGCGCGGCCTGGCGCACGCGCATGAGCACGGACGAAGCAAAGGCCATCTACAAACAGCGTGGCGCCACCATCGAGTGGGTCAACGCCTCCTTCCGGCGCTCGGGACTGACCGCCTTCAGAGTGCGCGGGTTGGCAAAAGCGCGCTCCGTCCTGCTCCTCATGGCGCTCTCCCACAACCTCTTCCGCGCCGAGGCGATTCTGCGCCAACGAGTGACCGCTTCCGCCTGAATGCGAACCCTTCCAGCGAACATCCCCAAGAAAATCTCCAGCCCGCTGCCCCAAAAGCCGCTTCTCCCC
>CAYVDZ010000815.1:1717-2895 GCA_964450575.1 uncultured Opitutus sp. | reverse complement strand
GTCGGCTAAAGCCCCCCTCGCAATGACAAACAAAAATGTTCATTAGCAAGGAGCCTTGACGACTGTGGCAACCCATTCAGTCGGAAAGCCCATCTGAATGCCCATAGATTGCCACGCCCTCGTTCCTCGGGCTCGCATTGACAATGGAA
The DNA here is from genome assembly GCA_964450575.1 of uncultured Opitutus sp. Classification (GTDB taxonomy): domain Bacteria; phylum Verrucomicrobiota; class Verrucomicrobiia; order Opitutales; family Opitutaceae; genus ER46. The sequence goes on along the minus strand of CAYVDZ010000815.1, from coordinate 2,746 downwards.
GGTGTGAAATATCCGGCCTAGTCGATCCACCCTGCCTCTTTCATGCAACACATCTTCGTCACCGGCGCCGCCGGTTTCATCGGTTCCAACCTCATCGACCGCCTGCTCGCCGACGGCCTCCGCGTCACCGGTTGGGATAATCTCTCCACGGGCCAGTTGCGCTTCCTCGACGGCGCCCACCAGCACCCAAGCTTTCAGCTCGTGCGCGGCGACAATCTGGACCTACCGGCGCTGACTGCGGCCATGAAGGCCGCGGATTTCGTATTTCATCTCGCCGCCAACGCCGACATTCGCGACGGCTGGAAACAGCCGGAACGCGATCTGCAGCAAAACACGATCGCGACGTTCAACGTCCTTGAGGCCATGCGCGCCAACGGCGTGAAACGCATCGCGTTTTCGTCCACCGGATCCGTCTACGGCGAAGCGCTCGTAACCCCGGAAAAGCCCACGCCGGAAAACGACGACTTCCCGATTCAAACCTCCCTCTACGGCGCATCCAAAACCGCCGGGGAAGGCTTGCTCGCGGCTTATGCCGAGGGCTCACAAATCGACGAGGCCTATATCTTCCGCTTCGTTTCCATTCTCGGCGAACGCTACACGCACGGCCACGTTTTCGATTTCCATCAGCAACTCGTCGCTCACCCGGATCATCTGCGCGTGCTCGGCAACGGCGCCCAGCGGAAGAGCTATCTGTACGTGCAGGACTGTATCGACGCGATGCTCCACGTGACGCGCCAGGCCACCGCCAAGGATGCGAAGCACCACACGCAGATTTATAATCTCGGCACACCCGAGTTCGTACAGGTCAACGACAGCATTCGCTTCATCTGCCGGACGCTCGGCCTGACGCCGCGGCTCGATTACACCGGCGGCGACCGCGGCTGGGTCGGCGACAATCCGTTTATTTTTCTGGATACAAAGAAAATCCAGTCCACCGGCTGGAAGCCGAAGCTCACCATTGAACAAGGCATCGTGCGCACGCTGCGCTGGCTCGAGGCCAATCGCTGGGTTTACGACGCCCGGAAATGA
>CAYVDZ010000815.1:0-1617 GCA_964450575.1 uncultured Opitutus sp. | reverse complement strand
TCGGCGCAGGGCACGCTGCACGACACCGCGGCGCTGCTCGCCTTCCAGCTCGCCGGCCCATCCCGTAGCGCCGCCCTCGCCCTCAACGGGCTCGCCCTCATCGCCTGGCAATTCGCTCTCTTCGTCGCGGTGATACGGATCTCCCGGCGATCCAGCCTCGCCTTTGTCGCCGCGCTGCTGCCGCTCGCTCTCGCCGGGCCCTGGGAAAACATCCCCGGTTCCGCCTACGACTTCCGGCTCGATCACCTCGCGATGTGCGCCCTCGGCGTGGCCAGCGCCACGGCCCTCCTGACCGACGGCTTTCGCTCGCGGGGCGGCGCGGTGCTCTTCGGCGCCGCGGTCGCGCTGACGCTCCTGCTCCGCTTTCTCACCGGCACCTACTTCGTCCTGATCTTCGCCGGTCTGCTCGCGTGGATTGTATCCACCGGAGACAGACGCGCGCGCAGCGCCAATCTCGCCTGGGCCGCACTGGTGGCATTCGTTCTCGCCGCCCCGTTTTTCTGGATCAACCGCGCGCACATCTACGAGTACTACTGGATCGGCCACTACCTCGGACCGGAAAGCGCGATCCGCAATCAGAACTTCGGCGTCGGGCGCTCGTTTGTATTTATAATTCAAGCACTGGCCGAGCGCCACCTCGGTGGGTTCTTCGGCATCGTGGCGCTGCTGGGCACCGCCGGACTCGCGGGAGGCCGCGGTCGCCGCGAATCCCTCGGGGCGCGCGCCACGGGAGTAGTCGGGTTGTTCTGGCTGTTCGCCCCGGCCACCGTATTGCTGCTTCATCAGCAAAAATCCGACGTGGTCGTGAGCGCCCTCGCGCCGGGCGTCGTGCTGCTCGTCATCGCGCTCTGGCTCCGCGTAGCCCGCGCGCCTGGCGAAGGGCATCCGGTCGCGGCTGTCGCCATCAACGGTGTCGTTTGTAGTCTCATCCTCGCGTTTTTTGCCCAGCGCCAGCTGCGGCCCGCCGACGCGGCCGCCACCTTCGCGCATATCCGCCAGGTCAATACGATTGCGGATACGCTTTTCGCGCGCATCCAAGCCGCCGGTCTCGAACGCCCCGCCATCGGCGTCGACTACATCACCGACTGCCTCGATGCGCAGGTCCTGCGCGTGATCTGCTATGAGCGTAAGGGCGTCTGGCTCACCCTCGACAGGACGCTTCCCCTCGGGATTGCCGAGCCCGATAGTAAAGAGGTCCGGGCGAGGCTTGAACGCAGCCACTTTGTTTTTCTGACCGAGGAGGCACCGGAAGGAATTTACCCGTACGACCGGAAACTGGCGGCGATGCGACCGGAACTTCGCGCGTGGTGCGAAACCAACCTGGTCCTCATCCAGCGCTTCGACCTTCTCGACCGGCGCATGGCTCTTTACCAGCGGCCGGAAATCGCCTTGCTTCCGAATCGATGAACCTGAAACGCGCAGTTGAACCACTGATTTTCACTGATGACCACTGATGCAATCAGAGTTGGGTAACGCAAACGCCCGCTAATCACACGAATGATGCGAATTTTCAGAGGCGAAGACCGATCTTGTTCCTCGCTCAACAGGGCTCACTGCACCGTGCGACAAGGCGGGCGCGGGTTCTCCTTCGTGGTCATTCGCGTTATTCGCGGGCAA
>CAYVDZ010000814.1:0-2898 GCA_964450575.1 uncultured Opitutus sp. | reverse complement strand
CGCCTTAGGGACTCGGTCAGAAATAAACGCGCAGAGCTGCGCCGGGATTGGGTCGCCAGCCAAGGCGCTGGCGACGGAGCCTATCTCCGATAGGTGACTGAGCCAGCAACGCCGGATCGCGACTCAAGCCCAAGTAGATTTGAGCGTTTATTTCTGACCGAGTCCCTTACCCTTTACCTTTTTGAGATGGGCCGCGACCCGTCTGGTCGGGTGCCGTGGACAGCCTACCATGATCGGTCAAACGACTCCTGACCTTGGGCAATGTAAAAGACGCTTCGTTTCCGTGATCCGCAGCTGTTCACATGCTGTGGATTGACCGAACCCGGCATCTTCAGCGACAAACTCAAGTCCCGCTCCCTCCGCCACCCCATGAAGAAACTCAAAGTCGCCGGCCTGAACTTCGACCACATGCACATGGGCGATCTCCTGCGCCAGTGCCACGCCCATCCCGACGTGGAGATCGTCGGCATCTGCGATGAAAACCCGGCCCGCATGCAGGCCGCGATCGTGAACTTCCAGATTCCCTCTGCTCGCGTATTCACCGATCCGGTACGCTGCCTCAAGCAGACTAAACCCGACTTCGTCGTGCTCTGCCCCGCCACCGCGGATCACGCTGATTACGTTGAACGCATCGCGCGGTACCGCGTCCACCTGTTGGTCGAGAAACCGTTTGCCGCCACCTTGCGCGACGCTGATCGGATGATCGCCGCCGCTAAAAAAGCCCGGCGACTCCTCGCCATCAATTGGCCGCTCGCCTGGTATCCCTCCCATGTGACGGCGCATCGCCTGCTCAACGAAGGCCGCATCGGCGCGCTCCAGGAAGTCCATTTCTACGATGGTAATCGTGGACCGCTCTGGCACACCGCCGACAAACTCGAAACCACGCCCACGCCGGCGATGAAACGAAAGAGCTGGTTCTATAAAGAGTCCGGAGGCGGCGGATCGCTCCTGGATTATCTCGGCTACGGGACCACCCTTGGCACGTGGTATCACGGGGGCAAGAAACCGCTCGAAGTAACCGCCGTTGTCGATCACCCGCGCGGATTGAAAGTCGATGAACACAGCATCACCATCGCCCGCTACGCCACGGGACTTTCCAAATTCGAAACGCGGTGGGGAACGTTCACCGATCCCTGGACGCATCAGCCGCAGCCCAAATGCGGCTTCGTACTCAAAGGAGAGGAGGGCACCCTTAGCTCATATGACTACGAGCCCACCGTCCGATTCCAAACCCGGGCCGAGCCAGCGGGGGTTTGCGTACCGGTGGATGAGCTCCGCGCCCCGTTTCAAAACCCGATCCAGTACTTCGTTCACTGTATCCAGACGGGAGCTACGATCGAGGGTCCGCTCTCGCCGCGCATCGCCCGAACCGGCCAGCAGATAGTCGATAGCGCCGTCCGCAGCGCACGCTTACGAAAGACGGTTCCACTGGTGGATTAAGGCACGCGCCATCCGAGCCAGGCGCCGACCCATCGTCGCAACCACCGATTCCGCAGTAGGGATTTCCGAGCGATAGAACCGAAGCGCCCCCCCCGTCCACCGCGTCTTTACTCCTCCCGACGCTGCTCGATCCTGCGACCATGCCCCTCCTTCGTCTCTCCCAGCGTGGCCTCGCGTGCATCTCACCCTGGTTAGCGCTATTCGCCATCGCTCCCGGCGTGATCGCCAGGACCGCTTCGCGCCCCATCGATCTGGGCCAACGGTTGGAACATAGGCTGGCCGAAACCCGCGCCCACCCGTCGCGACCATTGGGAGGAACGTTCCCGAAGGGGCTGTCTGCTGGGACCTCAGGCAGGTCCCCCCATCTCAACTACGGACGACCTCACGAGGTCTCACTCCCGAGCACGTGAATCGTGTTTTGAATGGCTCCGGTCACCGGTTTGCCATCGACGCCCTTCAGTTCGTAACGGATCTCCATCTGATCAACCGGTTCGATCTCCGGAAGCGTGAGGCGAAGCGTCCTTCCGTCGGGCGACAAACGGGTGCCCGCCACAGTCAGTTCCTTGACGTTGCTGCGCGGGGAACCGTAGCGCTCGCTCCGGACCAGGCTCCAGGTCGTGACTTTGATCTTCGCAACATCGCGGGTTGAAGCCGGGTCCAGCGGAGCGGAAAACGTCAGGTCAACGCCCCGTCGATGTGCCTTGAGGCCGGTGGTCACGTGGACGGGTGTACCCGTGACTCGGATACGGTAAAACCCACCAGTCTCACCCATCTGATTCGTGGCCCATGCCGATAGCCCGCTCACGTAGAGCTGGCCATTGTCCGGATGAAAGCGTCCCCGCATCACACCCGTCGGAAAGGCCGGGATTGGAAGCTCTGCAATCCCACCCTGAACCGTTCCGTCCACGAATTCATGCGGAACAATCTCGATTCGTCCCGTGCCATAGGAAAGATTCAACAGCTTCCCGTTCAGGGCGCCCCATGCTTCGCTGCGGACCCAGAGTAATTCAGCCAGCGAACGGTCGAACTGTTTGTCGACCCAAGTCAGCGGTTTCTCCATCGCTGCGTCCGAGTTGTCGGCGGGCGCACCATAGCTCCACATGTTACCGAAGAATTGCTGCTTCCCGGGCTGCACCCAATTGATCCGGTTCATCGGCATCCAGTGCCCTTCCTGGTCGGTCACAATCAGGCTGCCGTCCGGGTTGAGGCACACGCCGTTGGCGGCGCGAAAGCCGTTCGCGAGAATCTCCGTCTTCGCGCCGTCTGCGCTGACTTTAAGCACCGTACCGTGCTGCGGTACGAGGGCGGTGCGGGCGTGTCGCGCGCTCTTGGCATAATAAAGATTTCCCGCCGCATCGGCCTGCAACCCCATCGCAAATTCGTGAAAGTGATTGGTCACCTGATGGTCGCTGTTGAAGCACTCGTAGAAATCCGTCTCGCCGTCCCCATTGAGATCGC
>CAYVDZ010000813.1:0-2899 GCA_964450575.1 uncultured Opitutus sp. | reverse complement strand
CTCCTGATCGAGAATCGCCACCCGATCGCAGATGTCCTCCATCTGGCTCAACAGATGAGAAGTGATGAGCACCGTTTTCCCCTGGGACTTCAGCTTCAGGAGCAACGCGGTGATGGCGGCGGTGCCGAGCGGATCGACTCCGGCGGTGGGCTCATCAAGGATCACCAACCGGGGATCATGGACGATTGCCTGCGCGAGCCCGACCCGTTGCAGCATACCTTTAGAGTACGTGCCAACCCGGCGATCGGCGGCAGCGGCAAGTCCAACCGTGTCTAAAACCGCTTCGACTCGTCCCTCCAAGATCGGCCCCCCCAGTCTGCATAGCCGGCCGTAAAAACGCACCAATTCCCGGCCACTCAGGTGCCGGTAGAAATCCGGCGATTCCGGCAGGTAGCCGACGTCGCGTCGTGCGGCGACCTGATCGCTCGGCAGCCCAAAGATGCGGCACTCGCCGGCGTCCGGTTTCAGCAGACCGAGGAGCATCTTGATCGTCGTGCTCTTTCCCGACCCGTTGGGGCCCAGCAGTCCGAAAATCTGCCCTGGAGCGATCGAAAGGGAAAGCTGATCGATGGCGCGGAGCCTCAGCCCGCGAAGTCCCACGGAGAAGTCCTTCACCAGACCTCTGATTTCCACGGCCGGACCACCACCGGAAGGGACTGCGGCTTGGATTGCGGGCAACATGGTCTACTTGATCGTAAAGCCACTGAACTGCGGTGGGCGTTTACGGCCGCTGCGCTCCACCTTGCGAATGAAGCCGTGCATGCGCTCCTGCACGGCGGCGAGGAAATCCTCCACCACCCGCGGAGCACCCTCAACTTCCAGCTGCACCCGATTGTCCGCCAGATTGCTGACAAAACCGGCAACCTCAAACTCGAGCGCCACTTGCAGCACCGAGTACCGGAATCCCACGCCTTGGACATGCCCGGTGAAGAAGATACTTTCGTGATGCACCTCAGCCATGGTGAAGACCTCGGAGTGTTGGTTTCCTGGAAGGAGATTAGCAACCGGTTTTGTGCGTCCGGTTCATGAACCCTGCAGCACATTGGTTTGCAGAAGGTTAGGCGAAGAACAATGGTTCTTCGCACCTTTCAGTGGATCAACGCGAGGCTTAGTAATCCTCTGGATCCGTGCTCATCGGTGTAATCTGTGATTAAAAGAAACTGCTGAATTTAGGTTCATTCTTCTGTACTCACCGGAGACAGCGAGGAACCAGAACAATCCGCACCCAACCCGCCTTGGTCCCGTTCCTTGAGGAGGATAATAAAAGGTCAGGCTTTCGAGGCGGAGCCGCCGGCAGCAAGCTGAAATCACCGTGGCACAGGTCTTTATCGTTCATCCGGTCATCACGAGGTAAGCCCTCAACCGCCCCAATGTACGGGTGTCAGGCCATTCCAACCGGGTTTTTATTTGCGTTTCGGGTCCGCGCATTTTCAGTTGCCGTCAAGCGATGAGCAACTTCGATTCCGACGGCGGCTCAGATAATCAGTGGGATGATCGCGGCGATCTGGCGTGGAATGAGTTCGATTGGGAACGTTATTTACGCGAGCAGGACAGTGCTGTCCAAAGATACCTGCGCTTCTACGAAGAGTGCAAAGGCAGTCCCGATCGGATCGATCAGGTTGCCGAGAAAATGCATTGGGACGAAGACGACTGGATGGAGGACGCCGATGGCGATGCGTCCTCGGATGAAGAGTCGGACGAGGATTCCACGGGCAACGATGAAGATGACGTCTACACGTTGCACAAGAACCCGATTTTCATCGCGACCAAGGCGATCTACGTGGGGTTGAATCTTTCCTGGCAAACGCTCGCGGTGGATCCGACCAAGGTCCCGCAGGCGATCGCCGTCAACGTGCTGGCGTCGCTGAATCGAGGCGAGGAGCACTCTGTGCAAGCGATCCATGCCCTCGATTTTGGCGATTACGCGATGGCTGTGAGCCTCTTCAAGCGGGCCTTGAGCGCGTTGAATGGCACCCTTACGCTGCTCAACGACGAAACGATTGCGAAGTTCAAACCCATCCTCGCCTGGCGCCAGGACGCGGTGTCGGGCCTCTTTGACCTCCGCGAAATCTGGCTGCGAGTGATGTCGGAGTGCCGCGAGGAACTCGAGCGGCCGATGGACGAGGAAAGCTAAGCGACGGTGCTCCGGTTAGTCTGAAAGGTGACACAGACATTCCTGTCTGTTTCGCTGGGCTGGGATGACTTCCGATGATCCGGAATTACAGACAGGAATGTCTGTTTCACTTCAGGCACCCGCAACCCTCGATCAGACCTTGAGGGCGATCGCCATGTCCTTCGCGAAGTACGTCAGAATCATGTCGGCCCCGGCGCGTTTGATGGCAAGCAGAGACTCATGTCGACACCGGGCGAGATCGAGCCAGCCGAGTCGCGCGGCGGCTTGGATCTGCGCATACTCTCCGGAGATCTGATACGCCGCCACGGGTTTATGCGTGGCCTCCCGGATGTCGCGAATGATGTCCAAGTACATGCCCGCGGGTTTCACCATGATGATATCCGCGCCCTCCGACTCATCGAGCAAGGCCTCGGCAATCGCTTCCCGACGATTGGCGGGATTGATCTGGTAAGTGGCCTTGCTCAGGAGCCGCGTTCCCGCCGCTTGCGCACTGCCCACCGCATCGCGAAACGGACCGTAATAGGCGGAGTTGTACTTCGCCGAGTACGCGATGATGCCGGTGCCAGTATACCCCGCGGCATCCAAGGCCTGGCGAATCGCGCCCACGCGGCCGTCCATCATATCGCTCGGGGCGACGAGATCGACCCCGGCTCGCGCCTGGAGCACCGCCATTTTCGCCAGAATGCCGACGGTCCGGTCGTTTTCCACGTCGTCGCCTTGGGCGTTTAAAACGCCATCATGCCCGTGCGACGTGTACGGATCGAG
>CAYVDZ010000812.1:0-2901 GCA_964450575.1 uncultured Opitutus sp. | reverse complement strand
GCTCACCACTTTGCCCGCGAGGCTTCGTCCCGGCAATGCGTCCACGAGAATGCGCGCGGGCAGACCAGCTTTGATCTTGGTGAGATTCACTTCGGGCACCTTGATGTCCACGTTGAACGCGTCCGCTGTCGGCAGGTAAATGATTTCACCGCGTTCGTCCACCGCGACCCCGTCATTGATGCGCGGTTCGTCATCGTCCCAATTATCCGAGACGCTCGAGGCGTAGAGCACCATCCCGGCAATGGGGGCGACAATGCGGGTCTTGGTGATCTCCGATTCCGTGCGGGCCAGGCGCGATTTTTCGACCTCGTGACTGGCTTCGCGTGCCCGCAGTTCGGCGCTGGCCTGGGCCATGTTCGCCGAAGCTTTCCGGCGCGCGCGCTCCAGCGCCATCTCGGCCTGCTTCACGTTGCTCTGGAGTTGGGCCAACTGGCGAAGGTGCGTGTAGTTCGTGGCCAGCGTCAGGTCTTCCCGCGCCATTTCCACGTTGAGCTGGGTTCGCTTGGCGGCCAGTTCATCCTGCTGCAAATCCGATTGGGACAAATATTTTTCCTTGAACAGAATTTGCGACCAGCGGAGCTGCTCGCGCGCCTGGCCCAGCTCTTCTTCGGACAGCGTGATCTTGGATTCCAACACCTTGATCTGCTTGGGATATTCTCCGCGGAGATATTTTTCAAAGTCCTGTTTCGCGAACCGTAGCTGCAGTTCCGCCTGATCAATGTCCGCTTGCGCCTGGTTGGTCACCACGCCGAAATTCTCCTGCGCGAAGACCAGGGTCGCTTCACTGTTTTGCACACGGATCCGGCGCTCGGCCCGATCGTTTTCCAACAGCGTGGCGTCCAGTTCCACGAGCAAATCGCCCTGCTTCACGAGCGTACCTTCCTTGACGATGGACACGATGGTCGCATCGTTGTCCATCTCGTTCCGGAGAATGATCTGCTGGCGCGGCCGCACCGTGCCCGACTCGACGACGCTGATGGTGAGCGGCCCGCGCTCGACGGGCGCGGTGGGAGATTGGGTCACACGGGGCGATGCGTCTCGCTGCCAGAGGGCAAAGCCCAACAGCACGGCGACGAGCACCGCTGCGGCGACGGCCCAGCGCAACCGGCCAGGGCGGGGTGGAGTTGGATCGGTTTCAGTCATGGGTTTTAGTTCTCCAGCGTGGATGTGGGATTGAATTCTTTCCAAAGTCCCTCGGCGCCCACTTCCAGGACGCCGAGATCGCTTTGGAGTTCGAGTTCCGCCAGGCGATAATCCACCGCGGCGGCGATGAACGCGTTTTGCGCGGACAGCAAATCTTCCTGTGCTTCGAGCAGATCACGAATCTGCACGCGCCCTGCCTGCAAATTCAGATCCGCGCCCCGCACCCGGCGGCGGGCCAGTTCGACGGAGAGCGCCTGAATCTGCAAGCTCTCCCGCGCTTCACGCAACGTGCGCAACTGTGACCGCGCCCCCAGCTTGATTTCATCTTCCAATGCCTGCACCTTCCGGACCGCCTGCTCCAGCGCCAGCAGACTCCGGCGATACGCAATGGCCTCGGAGGTTCGTTCAAGGGGGAGTTCGAGGTTCAGGAACGCTTCGTAATTCCCACGATCAAAACGCAAATCCCGCAGGCGGTCGCCTTCGACTCTCGCTTTGCCAAAGAACGTGAGTTCGGTTCTCAACCGGTCCGCCGCCACCACCACCTTGCGTTGCGCGTCTAAGATCCGCCCCTCGGCGATCTGCAAATCGAGGCGATGTTCCAGCGCGATGCGAATGGCGCGCTCCGGTTCTATCTCAAACGGCCCGCCGTTCTCTCGCGAAGGCTCCTCCAGCACGATCGGCGCATCGGCCGGCGGAACTTCTTTCTCGGCCTCGGCCACGGTGGATTGGCTGACGATCCGTTGAGTCGCCGCGGCGAGCTTCTCGAATTCAGCGCGGTCCAATTCCACAGCGGCATCGGGCGGCAGCCCGAGCAAGGCTTTGAAAGAATCCAGTGCCGCCGTGTGGGACTCGCGCGCGCTGATCCAGCGATTGCGCGCGGTCAATTCCTCCTGCAACGCTTGATCCGCCTGGATCGGCGGCAATTTGCCGGCATCCAGCAACCGCCGGGCGCGCCGCGTCGAAGCGACCAGGCCGCGATAGTTTTCCTCCGCGTTTTTCACCTGATCGGAGCGCTCCAACACCGCGAGATACTCCGCGGCCACGCCCACGGCGAAAGTGCCTTTGAAGCGATCGAACTCATAGATGGCGTACAGCGCATCCCGATCCGCCTGCGTCAGGGATTCGCTCGCGATATGGCGGCCGGCACCGCGCAACAGCGGGATCGAAACCGACGCATCACCGAACAACGTTCGCGAAGTGAATCGGCCCGGCTCGAGCAGCTTGAGCAGATTCCAACCCAGTTGCAGCGAAAGCGCGCCGCCGCTCTTCAAGGTCTGGGAGGCCCCGGCGGTGGCGGCGGCCTCGACGGATTCGTTCACCTTACCGCCCGGCGCGCTCAAGCCGGAGCGTTCGTGACGAAACAATCCCGAGACCAAGCCCGCGAACGTGGTGCGGAATTGATCACGCTCCAGATCCAATCCCAGCGCGGCGCGGAAAACACTTTCCTTCTGGCTTTGATAGTCGCGGCTGTTGCGTGCGGCGACCTGCAAAGCGTCGTTCAAGGACAACTGCAAAGCTTTCCCGGCCTCGCTCGCGCCAGCGCTGGCGTTCGTTGCGATCTTGCCGCGCGGTTCCGGCCAGTGCGGGATCGGCTCCAAGTGAGCGCTGCCAAACGACGCCGGCCCCGCGAAGGGCAAATTCTGCTCCAGCAACAAACGCCGCCGCAATGTTTCCGCCGGCCTCTCCACGGAAAAAGCCTCCGTCCGTTTGAACGCCGCCTTCTGCTTCTGCGCAATGATGCCGTATGCTGTCTTATCC
>CAYVDZ010000811.1:0-2906 GCA_964450575.1 uncultured Opitutus sp. | reverse complement strand
CCAGCACCTCATCACCGCTGGCCGCTGCCGCCTCGCCTCCGGCGGCCCGCTCGATGAGCCAGCTTTCCGTCTTTTCCTCGAACTGCTCGGTCATGCTCTGACTCTGCGAACCGAGTGCGGCGGCTCGATCGATATCGAGTCAGCCGACGGCACGCTGCGCGTCCGTCTCGATCCCATTCCAGATGGCGGCGACGTCACGCTCTGCACGGCCGCCGGTGAATTTCGCGGTCGCGATCACTGGATCACGATTGAACCATCCGCGTGATCGTTCGCAGCAGACCCACCACCCGATTCTTTGAACTCTCCGCTCGCAGATCAAACCGGGCTCTCTGCCGCACCGCCGCCGCCCAGGCCGTCGACCCCGGCAGCATCATTGGCCCCCACGCCGCCGCTCACGCGCCGCGCGGCCCAGCGGGCTCGCCTCGCGCGCTTGCGGGAAGAGGCGGAGCCATTGATCGACGAAGAACGCCGCCTCGCCTTGCGCGCCCTGCTGCAGCAACCCTTGCTGCTCCCGGACGGACCCACCGCGAGTGCGTTCACCCTCGTTCGTCGCCATCGCGTCTGGCTCGCAGACTGGTTTGCTCATTACGCCGACTGGAATCTCGTGGTAACCGCTGAGGCCGTCCGTCTTCGCAAGCAAACGGCCGATCCGTCGGATGCCACGCGTGGCGCGGTCGAACCGGGCAGCGGGGAACCGTTCAACCGGACGCGCTATGTACTGTTCTGCCTCGCCCTCGCCGTGCTCGAACGCGGCGACCGCCAGATCACGCTCGGCCGTATCGCCGAACATGTGACGCTCGCGCTCGCCGCCGATCCGGCCTTCGCGGCGAACGGTTTTCTCTGGTCGCTCGATCAAATGGCCTGGGCGTCGTGACTTTGTGCATACCCTGCGCCTGCTCGTCGCTCTCGGAGCGCTGCGTCGCGTCCAGGGCGACGAAGATCGTCTCATGCAGGACCGGCAGACCGACGCGCTCTACAACGTGAGCCGCCCGGTGCTCGGGCTCTTGCTGGCGACTCGACGCAGCCCTTCGCTCGTGACGCCAACCGGCGCTTCCGACCGCATCGCCGCCCTGCTCGAATCCGCGCTGCCCGACACTCCCGACGCGCGGAATCGCGCCCTTCGCACCGCCTTTGTACGCCGGTTGCTCGACGATCCCGTACTCTATTATCACACGCTCGATGATGAACAGCGCGCCTATCTCGACCGTCAGCGGGGTTTCCTGCTCCCCGAGCTGAGCACCGCGACGGGACTTCATGCCGAGGTCCGCGCCGAAGGGCTCGCGCTCGTGGATCTCGATGGCGATTGCACCGACTGCGGCTTGCCCGAGGAAGGCACCGAAGGCCATCTCACGCTGCTTCTCGCCACCTGGCTTGCCGATCGTCTGCGCGGAGGCAATGACGCGCCTTTGAGCATCGAGGCGCTTCGCCAGCAGACGGCAAAATTCATTCGCCAACACAAACATCACTGGCGGCGCGAAGTGGCCGAGCGTGGCGCGGAAGTCTGGCTCACCGAAAACGTGCTCATCCGACTTACCGGACTCAAGCTGGTCGAACGCGCGGGCGATCACGTGCTGGCCCAGCCCGCCCTGGGGCGTTTCGCGCTGCGGCACACCGCTGAACTGGCGCCCGTGGAGGAAACCGCCGAATTCCCGCTCTTCTCATGATTTTATCCGCGGAAGAAACCCCCTCTGCACCCGAGCCAATCTCGCTGCCAACTCCGAAGCGTTCCGATCGCTGGCAGCCGCTCCGGAGCGGCGTGCTCAATCTGTACCGGTACGACTACGAGGAGTTTCATTACGAGGACGGCCGGCTCTTGTTGCGCGGCAACAACGGCAGCGGCAAATCGCGCGTATTGGCTCTTCAACTACCCTTTCTGCTCGACGGTGAAGTGTCGCCCGCCCGCATCGAGCCCGACGGCGATCCCGCCAAGCGCATCGAATGGAATCTGCTCATGGGCCGCTACCCGGATCGCACCGGATACACCTGGATCGAGTTCGGTCGCCGGGATGCGGACGGCACCCTGCATTTTCTCACTCTCGGCTGCGGAATGCGCGCGGTCGCCGGCCACAGCGGCCTTCATAGTCACTGGTTTTTCATCACCTCTCAACGCGTCGGCCGCGACCTCTTCCTGCAAAATGCCCAGCGCACTCCGCTCGGCCGTGACCGGCTGGCCGAGGCAATCGGGAGCGCCGGCCGGATCATCCTCAAGGTGAAAGACTATCGCAGCGCGGTCGACGAAGCCCTCTTCGGCCTCGGTCCGCGATTTGGTCCGCTGCTCGAATTGCTGTTGCGGCTGCGTCGTCCGCAATTGTCGCGCAAGCTCGACGAAGAGGAACTTTCCAATGCGCTGAGCGACGCCCTTCCAACGCTGCCGTCGGCCATCATCGACGAAGTGGCAGAGTCCTTTCAGAGCCTGCAGGCGGATCGCGAGCGGCTGCGCGAATTCACCTCGGCGCAGGCGGCCGTCGTGTCATTCCTTGGTGAATACAGCATCTACGTGCGCATGGCAGTCCGCCGGCGCGCCCGGACGTTCCGCGCCACCCAAAGCGCGTACGAGTCGGCGCAACGCGCGATGCGTGACGCACAACTCCGCTTGGAAGCCGCCGTGGCCCAACTGGCCACGCTCGAGCATTTGCGCTCCGAACTCGAACTGCAGCTCGCCGGCGCAGAAGCCACGGAACGGACCCTGCGCGAAAGTCCGGAGATGCGCACCGCCGACGAAGTTCGCCTCGCCGCCGAGCTCGCCACCCAGGCGGAACAATCCTCCAGTGAGGCGAAGAACGACGAGCAAAACGCCGCGAAAGCCGCCATGCTGGCGCAGTCGCGGCAACAAAGCGCCGCCGAGCAGTTCGCCAAAGTCGCCCACGATCTGACGGAGAAACACCGGACCGCCGACGCCGTCGCAG
>CAYVDZ010000810.1:0-2906 GCA_964450575.1 uncultured Opitutus sp. | reverse complement strand
TTCACCGTGGATCACGTCGCGGTCCGCACCAATCAGGATGCGGCGATTCACCTGGTCAACGCGCACCACGTAGAAATCACGGACTGTCGCTTCGCCTCCGTCGGTGGCTATGCGGTCTGGTTACATCTGGATTCGCGCGACAACGTGATTCGGCGAAACGAAATGGTCGACGGCGGTGCGGGGGGAGTCCTCCTGACCGGCGCGCGTTTCTCCTACCAATCCGACAAGGATGTCTTCGATGCTTCGCCGGAAGTGCAGACGGTTGCGCCCTTCGGGAATGTGATCGCCGAAAACCACATTCACCATGGCGGGGTTGTGCGCTCCTACTGTTCAGGAATCCATTTGGACAGCCGACCGCTCGCGCTTTCCCAGGCGCAGGGGAACTACGTCGGCTTTAACCATATTCACGATATGCCGCGCAACGGCATCTTCGCTTTTCGCAACCAAGGTGGAAATGTCTTCGAGGCGAACCACATTCACGATGTCATCCAGCGCACGAACGACGGGGGTGCGATCCATCTCGCTTCGATGAATCCCCTCTGCGCCCCGACGCACATGGTCGACAACCGCATCTATCGAGTCGGCTATCAAGGTGACAGTGGTAAAGTAAACCTCTCCTTCGGCATCTATCCGGATTGGTTCACCAGCCGGATGGTCATCCGCGGGAACGTCATTTCAGACACGCGGGATGGAGGCATTCGTCTCCTCGGCGGAAGCGACACGGTGATTGCAGACAATCTGGTCGGTGATGATCCAACGGCGTCAGTCGTGTTCGGCTGCTGGAGCACGCAGTCCGTCGGCGGGATCGTGCTTCGCAACAACACGATTGTGAACGGACTCGGCGCGTGGATCCGCTACTACGAAGACAGTGGCGGGCTTTCTCGCGATGCGATCGCAGCGCATCCGCAACAGGTGTGGACCTCCACCGGTAACACGTTTTGGGGCCGGACCACCGGTGGCGGTATCATGCTGGCGAAGTCCTCGCGCGGTCCGGCTCAGTCGGGGGACCGCACGTTCGGGTTGGAGGAGTGGCAGAAGACCGGGAGCGAAGGCGGATCAACGATCCGAGACCCTGGCGCTAACGGCACCCTCACGACCGGAACCCAACCGGAATTGTTCGGCTTCGGCTCTGAAACCTTCCGCCGGATGGGAAATCCCAGGTCGACCGCCGACGCCCGGCGTTGGCTGCGCGACCTGGATGGGACCGCCTCGTTTGTGGCGTTCGACGATGCCCGCGGAGTCACGTCCACGGGCAACTGGAAGCCCGAGCCGACCAAGATCTCCGAATTCCTCGCCTTTGCGGATTTAAAGCAGTTGGTCTCCCGCGAAAAAGGAAGTGCGATTACCTTCACTACGGACCTTCAGCCCGGAGCCTACGCTGTGTTCGTCAAGTGGTATGGTGCACCCGGCGACCGGGCGCCGATAGTCGAACTCGAACTGAACGCGCCGGGTGCGAAACCGCAGGTCATGCAGGTTGATCATCGGGAGGAGTCGCACAAGTGGCTGCAAGTCGGAGTCGTCGAATCCACTGTCGCGGGAAAGGCCGCGTTAACCTTGAGAAACATCGGCGGCGGCATGGCCGCGCTCAACGCGGTGGCCTGGTCGAAACGGTCGGCGCCCTAACGTTCTTTTATGATCAAGCATTCTTACACAGCGGTGGTGGAGCGAAACGTGACGTTCACGGACGAATTGGTCACCGAGCCTTACGAGGTGGCGTGGGCCCACGAGGCCCGCGTCTTCGTGCGCGCACTAGACCTCGTCGGGCAGATCGAGGCCACGGCCGAGATCTCGCCGGACGGCCTCTTTTGGATACCGGAGGGCAGTCCGCCCGTGAAACTGGAGCAACCCGGCGTGCTCTCCTTTCCCGTGCGGGAGTTTGGCCACTGGCTGAGAGTGATGCTGAAAATCAAGGGGCCTGCACCGTCTGCGCGCGTCATCGTCTACCTCACCCTCAAAGAATAATTCCATGACGACCACGATGCGCGCTGCAGTGCTCTTGGCGGCGAAGAGGATCCAACTGCAATCAGCGCCGATTCCGGAGCTGAAACCCGGCATGGTCGTGCTGCGCGTCCGCCGCGCCGGCATTTGCGGTTCCGACCTGCATTATTTCGACCATGGCTGCTGCGGCGCGTTTGTGCCCACGCGACCGTTTATCCTCGGTCACGAATTCGCCGGAGAGGTCGCCGCCATCGGCGAGGGCGTGAACACCGTGAGGGTGGGGGCGCGGGTCACGGCCAATCCCGCCCGGGCCTGCGGGGTCTGCGATTACTGCAAAGGCGGGCGCGGCAATCTCTGTCGCCAAACCATCATGCTCGGTAGCGCCAGCACCACACCGCCGACCGATGGCGCGTTCGCGGAATTCGTCACCGTGCGGGCCGACCAATGTCACCTCTTGCCGCCGGGTATGGACGACGCGACCGGCGCCATGCTCGAGCCGTTCGCTGTCGCGCTCCACGCCGTGAAGCGAGCCGGGGTGGTTTCGGGCCGACGCGTGTTGGTGACGGGTGGCGGCCCGATCGGACTGCTCGTGGCGATGATCGCGAAGATGTTTGGCGCAGCGCCGGTGGCCTTGAGCGATATTCTGGAAACCCGTCGGGAAACGGCCCGCAAGCTCGGGGTGGATGCGACTGTGAATCCCGCATCGCCGAAGTTGGCCGAAGAAGTCCGCGAGACGATCGGCGACGGCTTCGACGTCGTGTTTGAGGCCTCGGGGGCGAAAGCCGCCCTGCGGCAGACCTTCGACCTCGTGCGGCCCGGCGGGACGATTGTGCAGATTGGCACGCTGGGCACGGCGGATATTCCCCTGCCGGCCAACCAGCTGATGGTGCGCGAAATCAACTTCGTCGGCTCCATGCGCTACGGGAATGTTTTCGAGGAGGCGATCCGTCTCGTCGAGACGGGTCGGA
>CAYVDZ010000809.1:222-2909 GCA_964450575.1 uncultured Opitutus sp. | reverse complement strand
CCCGGCCTCGACCTTGGCAGGGCCCGAAGTTCGTCGGCATTGATTTTCACCAGCGCCAGCGGACGTTCCGCCGCCCAAGCCAAGGGCGGGCCGTAGGTGTCAGCGACCAGGTGTCCACGCGTCAGCCAACGATCGAGGGCGTGTCGCAGCGGGTCAAAGTCGGGACTGTTCCAACCCGGAAAACTCCCTGCGAGGACGAGGACCTGCGCATCCGGTTGTTCGTCGAGGAAGGCGGCGCAGGCCGCGATCGCACGCGCATCTGGAGCGGCGTCCGGGCCGAGAAACGTGGTCTCGCCGAAACGGCCACTTTGGTCGCGCACCACCGTGCCGGTTCGCGTCGCGGTCGAGGTCGCAAAGGCGCGATAGCGGAGTCCGCGCTCCTTCAGCCATGTTTCGCATTCCGTTCCGGGCGCACCGCCGGTAAAACAAATCGCCGTATTTGAAACCTGGAGACGCGTGAGCATCCGGGAAACGTTGAGGCCCTTGCCGCCGACTTGAAACGAGTCACGGCGGGCGCGCGAAGTCCGGCCGGGCTCCCAGGAATCGAACTCGAGGGTGAGCTCTGCGAGCAGGTTGCCGGTGAGCGTAAAAATGTGCGGCGCGATGGTCGCCGAATCGATGGAAGCAGGGTGGTCGTTCATGGATCCTCGTCTTTCTGCGGGCGATAGAACACGTAGTTCACGAGGAAGCCCAACCCGAAGACACCGCTCAGCGTGCGAAGGTTGCGCATGGCTCCGAACACCATCGTGAGCGAGCTCGCCCGCGGTTCATGCACCCGCAGCAGCAGCGTGCAACCGATGAGCGCGAGGATCGGTTGCAGCAGGAAGCACACGTGATGCACCGCAAAGGGATCGCTCCAGCGTTGCAGGGCCCACGTGAGAATCGCCCCACCCGTGATGGGAGCGATCGCGGCCACGAGCGAGGTCACGGCCAGGCTCACGCCGATCGCCAGGTTCTTCGCCTGCACCGGGATCAATCGCAGCAGGATGGTGAACTGGCCGAGGATAAAACCCGCGCCGGTCGCTCCACCCCAGATCCACATGCCGTAAAGGATGTCGCGATTGTCGGGCGTCAGAAACGACCAGAGAAAGTTGGGGACCTGCCAGAGGATGAGCGAAAAGGTCATCACCGATTTGTTGCCATAGCGATCGAGCAGGTGACCCCAGGCGGGCAACGACAGCGCACCGCTCAGTTGCGCGAGAGTTGCCAGCATCCCGACGTCGAACGCCGAAAGCTCCAGCTGTTCGAACATGAACACGTGATAGAAGGGGCCGAAGCAATTGGCCGCAAAGGACCACACCGCGCCGAAGGCGACGAAGACGAGCAGCGACTTGGCCCCGAGCACGATTCCGAGCTGCTCGCGAAACGGCAGCTGCTGCGTTGACTCATGCTTCCGCGCTTTGGCGGGGCTCATCCATTGCCAGCGTAGCGAGAAAACGCGCATCAGCACCGCTCCGGCGATGATGAGCTGAAACACCAGAATTCCATAATCCCACTGCGCCAGTGACCAACCCGACACGAGGAGAAACGTGAGGGTCGAGACCTGCAGAGTGGCGTTGCGCCGGCCGAAATATTTTCCCCGGATCCGATACGGCACCCACTCCTGAATCCAGGCATTCCAGGATACGCCGGCGATGGCTCCGAAACAGCTGGTGACGAGAAACCAGGCGATGAGCCAGTGGCCCGCGGTCGCCGGATCGTCGCGCGGGATCGACGGCAACATGACGGCGAAGGCCACCCAGGACATGAGATGCAACGTGGCCGCACCGACCGTGATCGTCTTCGGTGGGCGCCATCGCGCCAGAAAGGGCGCGACGAAGATCTGCAGGAAATTACCGAGGAAGGGCAGAGCACAGATCAGCCCGATGGTCGTCTTGGGCAGCGGAAACGCTTTTGCCACCAACGCCGTCATGAAAACATTGACCGGTAGCGACATCGTGACGATCGGCATGGCCATGATCCCCTCGGCCGTACAGAGTCGGAGGGAGCGGAGCAGATCGGCCTTGGACTGATGCGCGGCAGGGCGCGCGGTGGTTGCATTCACGGTACGTTCAATTCCACTGCATATCGGATGGGGCCGATAATTGAAGCGAAAGTATTGCAAGAGAAGAAAACGGTCGCGCTCGCGCGCTGGTTGCTCGGGAAGCACCTCGTTCGACGCCGCACCGATGGCGTAATCGATGCCCGGATGATCGTGGAGACCGAGGCGTACGACGGCGAGCGCGACCAAGCCTGCCACGCCCGCGCGGGCCGGACCTCGCGGACGCAGGTCCTCTATCGCCCCGGCGGCGTGTGGTATGTGTATTTATGTTACGGAATTCACGAGATGCTCAACCTCGTGGTCGGGCAGGAGGACTGGCCCGCGGCGATCCTGATTCGCGGCGTCGAAGGCGCCATTGGTCCCGGGCGCGTGACCAGGGCGCTTTCCATTGACCGGCGGCTCAACACCGCGAACGCCACCTCCGACGTCAGCGGCTTATGGCTGGAAGATCGGGGGGTGCGGGTGCCGCGGCGGATCGTGGAAACGACGCCGCGGATCGGGGTCGATTACGCGGGGCCGATTTGGACGATGAAGCTCTGGCGCTTCAGGTTTGATCCGCGAGCGCTGACTTAATCGCGACGCGCACGGATTCCAACCGTGCGCGCCGCGATTCAGTCAGCGCTCGCGGATCAAACCTGAAGCGCCA
>CAYVDZ010000809.1:0-212 GCA_964450575.1 uncultured Opitutus sp. | reverse complement strand
GTGCGCCAGGTCCGGTGCGGAGTGAAGCACGTGGACATGCTGCGCCGGCGGAGCCCACATCGCCGGATCCGTCGGTCCGAAGAGCAACACGCACTTTACGCCGCATGCCGCGGCCAGGTGGCTGACGCCCGAATCGTGGCCGAGAAATAGCCGGCAGGAAGAAAGCTCGGTGACGAGTTCCTCAAGCGAGGGTGTAAGGAGGGGACGCACGG
>CAYVDZ010000808.1:1839-2910 GCA_964450575.1 uncultured Opitutus sp. | reverse complement strand
AGACCACTAACTCCCCCTGCGCCGAGACCGCGATCGCGCTGGGCGTGCCGGGATCAGGGGCGGTCCTTCCGGTGGCTTTGCCCATCACGTCCACTTCCCGCACCGCGTCGGCGGTGGCCAGCCACAGCCGGTCATCCGCGCCCCACGCCGTATCATGGACGCCGGGAGCCGCGAAGCGTTGTTGCACCGCCCAACCACTGCGCTCGCGGACCTCCACAAAACCATTGGCCAAAACGATGGCGACAAGATGGCCCCGACTATTCATTCCGATCACCTTGGTCGCAGACTTATCATTCACGGTGTCACCCAACCCGTGGACGAAGCTGTCGCGGAAGCGCGGGCTTTCAATGTCACCCGGGGTCCAGCCGAAACGGTAGAACTCGCCATCGTTGCTGGCACACAGGATTTCGTTTTTCACCACGGTCATCGCTGAGGTGCTGGTGCCCCAACCGCCATTCCGGTGACCGCCCTTGCGGTCGTTTTTGCCCAAGGCCGCTCCGCTGGGCCGGCCATCCTTGTAGAGTCCGAGGCAGCGCCCGCCTTCATCCCAGTCACAGCCGACGATCACGGTGCCGTCGGGCGTCACCTCGATTTCGTCCACGAAGTTCTGCACCCATCGCCCCACTCCGTTTTCAGCATCGATGGCGAAGTCGCTGAAGGAATTTCCGATATAGTCCCAGTCGAGCTTGCCGGGAACCAGAGGCGGAAGCTCTTTGGGTTGAATCGGTGCCGCGCCAGTGACGAAGTTCAGCAAGAACATCAGCGTGGCGAGGAGGAGGATGTTTCTGTGCATCGTAGACATAGCAGGTGCAATTCATTGTTTCGGTGATTAGCGGACGTAAATTGTTTTTGACCAATCGGACGCGGACTTTTTCAACCCCAGCACTCGGACGCGGTAAGCGGCGGCACGGTCGGACGGCGAGGAGTCGCGCCAGGCGGAGGTCGATGCTTCACCAGTCTCCAGGTTTTTCCAAGCGCTCCATCCCGTTTCCTCCAGGATCCGTCGTTGGATATGCCAGCCGGTGGTTCCGGTTACTGCCTTCCACGAAAGCTCGACCGTCTTCTCCACCC
>CAYVDZ010000808.1:0-1829 GCA_964450575.1 uncultured Opitutus sp. | reverse complement strand
TGTCAGCACCGTGGTCGCGTTGCCGGTGTATTGCGGCATGAAGAGCTCATAGTCCTCGCCGCGACGGGCGACGATCAGCTCGGGCGGGCCATCGAAAATGGGCGTCTGACTTTGCGGACCGATGTCGATGCGGCCCACTACGCCGAGGTCCGAGGCGCGCAACACGAGCACGGTCATGCGCTGTTCGTAGCCGATGAAGACATAGCCCCCGGTAGCTGTCGCGACGTAGGCCTGGTCGTTGGCCGCACCGGCGAGATCGACATCGTAGGGGAGCAGAGCGCGATGGGTTTCCACCAACTGGTCGCCCTGACGACGGAGACGCACGGCCTGCGCGCCAAGAGGATAATTGTGGCCGACTTGGTTCTTTATTTCGCGTGTGAAACCGAACGCAAAGACCGTCTCTCCATCCGGTGCAGGGGCCAAACGCCGCACCTCACCACCGTCG
The DNA here is from genome assembly GCA_964450575.1 of uncultured Opitutus sp. Lineage (GTDB taxonomy): Bacteria > Verrucomicrobiota > Verrucomicrobiia > Opitutales > Opitutaceae > ER46. The sequence goes on along the minus strand of CAYVDZ010000808.1, from coordinate 1,384 downwards.
GCGAAGAGGGCCGGCACTTTGTAGTTCGCGCGTTTAGCCAAAGACCACACCGGGATGCCGTGAGTATCGAGTTTTTCTTCGGCGGATAGGCACTGAATCTGTCCATTGGCGGCAGACCACAAATCACCACGAGCGTTGACCGTGAAGGGCGACATCGTGAGTTCGGCAACTTTCTCAAACTCCGACGCGTCAAATTGTCCGTCACCATTTCCATCGCGCCACAACCACGCGCCACCACCGGCAGGTTGATGAGGTGGCCACGCTTTAGTCTGATGACGCCCTGCGAGAAACGCGCAGGGGATGGCCGTATTTGAGGCGTCATTTTCAAAACGAAAGACGCTCACCGGATCGCCACCTTGCGTGGTGGTGAAGAGGAACCGTTTGCCGTCGATGCGCCGCACGCCGAGCACCTGACCCGCCATGTCGTGCAGGCGCGGATCATCGGGGAAACGCGCCTTATCAATGGTCGTCGCCACGGCCCGCCAGCCATCTCCGTCTGTGCCTTGGAGGTCGCGCCGATAGCGCATCGTGTTGCTCCACGCTTCCTCGGGCATGGCGGGATCGAGGTCCGCTGAGTCGAGGAACGCCATGCCGTTCATGCGCCAACGCAGTGTGCCGTCGGACTCATAGGATTCGAGGCGGCTCTGGCTGTGCCCGCTGGCCCCGACGTTGAAGACGTAGAGATTGCCGCTGGCATCCAAGCCCAGACCACGTGCCAATTCAAAACGCAACGGACCCAGTTCACCCTTTGCCGCGGCTAATCCGCCGGCCTGCCCGAGGCTTCCGTTCTTGCCAAACCTCGCATCGAGTTTCCATGCGCCCGCCTGCTCGCAGAACGCGACAACCTGTTGCGCCGGGCCGTTGTCGACAATGAGCACGCGGTTGTTTTTCAAATCGCACGCCAGCCCAAGCGGTTCAGCCACATCGGTGATCGTCGCGAGCAATTTCCCCTCGGGGCTGAATCTCAAGACGCGCCCTGGCTGCGGTTCCGTGCGGCGGGAAGCGTTGAGGCCGCGCAAGCCGATCTTGCCGCCCACGATGCGGACGGCCCGCCACGCCCGGCCATCCAACTGGAGCCACGTCTCCGGCCAGCCGCGCGGCTCGACCGCGATCTTGTTCAGGTCCGTCCACGGCCCGTCGCGTCCCTCGGTCGAACCCTGCACGCGAGCACCGGCCATTTCACTCCCCCAACCCGCGCCGGAAAAACGCAGCAACCGCAACGGCTCGGCGCTGGGAAATTCCAGACCTATAAAACCCTCCGGCCCCTTCGCTTGAAAATACGTTTCCTCACCCGCCACCGACACCGCATCCGCGACGACACGCAATTTGCCACGCACCTCCGCCGGTTCACTGCCAAACGGGACGCCCGCGATGACTTCAAACC
>CAYVDZ010000807.1:0-2922 GCA_964450575.1 uncultured Opitutus sp. | reverse complement strand
CGGGTGCCGTTGGGTGAGTTGTAACATGTAACAGGCAGACCCCATCGGACCGTCCGCTTCGCGGGGTGCGGTGATCAAGCTGGATGGCCACGTCGCTGCGCTCCTCGCCACGACAAAAAAGGGTGTTCATGGCCTTTTCCATCCAAGCGCTCGGGGTTGGTTTGGCCATCTCGCAAGGACAACGGTCGGGGTGAAATTTCCGGGTCAAATTCCCATGTGCCCGGACGCTCCAGTGGAGCGCTCCTGCTCGTGAGCCATGGAATCAGGCGCCTGTTCGCGCGGCTCGGGCCGTGGCTCGTCGTAGGCGTACGGTGTGGCACGCGGTTGCGAATTGTCGTCAAAAGCTCGGCGGGGACGTCGCTTCGAGCGGGGGCTTGCCTCGACGACCGCGGGTTTCTCGGTATCATCGGCGCGCGTTCCCAAACCGGGCCGCGCTTCATTCGCCAATCCCACCTCACCTGGCCGCTTCTCGCGCTGGGCAAAAGTTTCCCGTGATTGCGGACTTTCCGGCTGCCCGCGGGCGGTTTCGCCACTTCGCTCGCGCTTAAGTTCCTGGATACGTTTCTCGTGCCAATCCTGGGGGTGGTCGCTGGGTTTCAACGTCATGACGTATAGACCGTGTGGATTCGCGCGGGTTCAAAGCGAATGAGGTCCGGAGCTTCATTGACGCGCGTCGACGCCCAGCCTCAATGAGTTCCATGCTAACGAAGCGCCACGTGTCTCACGCCAAGGGGTACCTTGAGCTGGGCATGGTCGCCGAAGCTGCGGCGGAGCTGGACAAAATTCCCGCGCCCGACCGCGACGAAATCGAGGTGCTCTCCCTTCGGCTGGCGATTTTGCAGGAGCAGGAAAACTGGCCGATGCTGCGGGATCTCGCGCGCCTCGTGGTCGCACAATCTCCGGATGAAGCGGCGGCGTGGGTGACGTGGGCCTATGCCACGCGTCGATCCGATTCGATCAGCGAGGCCGAACGCATTCTCCTCAACGCCGAGATCCAGCACCCGCAGGAGCCGACAATTCAGTTCAATCTCGGTTGCTATGCGTGCCAGCGCGGTGATCTGACCGCCGCGCGTTACCGCGTCGACCGTGCCATCGAGCTCGAACCAAGCTTCGCCAAAATGGCGGCCACTGATCCGGATCTGGCGGCACTCCGCCGCTACGAGGCGGACGAAGGCCGCTGACAGCTTCCGGTCAGCGGCCTTCGAGCGCGGACGATCCGCAAACCGCTCACCCGCGTCCCGCGAGGACGCTCTTCTCGTAAGCGCGAACTTCTTCGAGCCAGGCCATGCCCACCGGCACTCCGCTGCGGCGGCAGTACTCATCCCACACCGCTCCCAGCGGCATGCTCTTGACCTCTTCCAAAAGCGCCAGACGCCCCGTGAGGTCGCCAGCGTCTTCCATCGCCCGCAACTGCGCGGTGGGTTCGAGCAGCGCGAGCAGCAAGGCCTTGATCGCGTTGCGCGTACCAATCGCCCACGCCGCAATCCGGTTGATGCTCGCATCAAAGTAGTCCAACCCGATGTGGGTGCGCCCCAGAAAATCCCCGCGTACCAGCTCTTCCATGATCGCCCGCAAATGATCATCCAGCAGCACCACGTGATCACTATCCCAACGCACGCCGCGGCTGACGTGTAACAACAACTCGGGTACGTACTGCAGCACCGAACTGATCTTGTCGCTCAGCGTTTCCGTCGGGTGAAAATGTCCCGCATCCAGGCAAATCAACTTTTGATTCCTGATGGCATAACCGAGGTAGAACTCGTGCGAGCCGACCACATACGACTCCGACCCGAGTCCGAACAATTTGCACTCCACGGCATCCACGGTGTGACGGACCTCGAGCCGTTCCCGGAAGATGGCGTCGAGCGATGCCGCCAGCCGCTCGCGGGGGCCCTTGCGATCGATGGGCGAATCCTTGTAGCCATCGGGAATCCAGAAATTGGTTACGGTCGGGGTGCCGAGCTGCCGGCCCATTTCCACCGCGATCCGCCGACACGCGATGCCATGCTCCACCCAGTACTGGCGGATACCCGCATCCGCATGAGCGAGCGTAAAACCACTCGCGGCCTTGGGATGCGCGAAGTAGGTCGGGTTGAAGTCCAAGCCGAGTCCCTGCGCTTTCGCCCAATCGATCCAGCTCTGAAACTCGCCGATCCCGATGGCGTTGCGCTCCACCTTGCGACCGCCGAAATCGCCGTAACTGGCATGCAGGTTCAGCCGGTGATGCCCCGGGATCAGTTTGTAGGTCTGCTCCAGATCCTGCCGGAGTTCGCTCAGGGAGCGTGCTTTACCCGGATAATTCCCCGTAGCCGCAAGGCCGCTGCCGGAAAGATCGCCAACCTGCTCGAAGCCGCCGACATCATCGCCTTGCCAGCAATGCAATGAAATCGGAATGGTCGCGAGTCGCCGCAGCGCGGCTTCCGTATCAACGCCACAAGCGGCGTAAGTGTCCTGGGCAAACGTATAGGGGGTGGTGGCCATGGAAGGGACGCGATGGAGCGACGGTCGAAGCAGAATTGCAAACCCCCGTTACGGCCTTGTCGGCGCGGTGGGCGATAAATCATCTGACAGTCACTCGCCATTGGTTTCCGCTGGCGCGCAGCAGCTCAACACCTCATCTAAACCAGACATCCCCCACGCCGTACCGCCGTCGGCGGTTGGAGAAACACCTTCACTTCGGCTGCGCCCCGGCCCTCCCCGCTTCGTCCTTTGTCAGCTCCTGTTCAAACTCCCGACTTGAAATCCACCCCGCTGCTTGAACTTCGCCAACTCACCAAGTCCTTTGGTGGGGCCCGCGCGTTGCGTGGCGTCGACTTCGAGCTGCACGCCGGCGAGGTGCACGCCCTCCTTGGCGAGAACGGCGCCGGTAAAAGCACGCTCATCAAAATTGTCACGGGCGCCCACCAACCGGACGACGGCACC
>CAYVDZ010000806.1:0-2925 GCA_964450575.1 uncultured Opitutus sp. | reverse complement strand
ATCTGGAAAAATTCGGCTTCGATGGGCCCGGCGGGAAACTCACCAGTGCCGAGATCGACCGGATAGTATATGGCGCGTAGCATTCTGGTGGACTCGGCGGGGCTTTACGCCCTGGCAGATCGCCGGGAATAGCTCTGCTCGTCGTTTCGAAATTAACATAGCAAGAGCTCGCCAGCGGTCCCCCCAATGCTTACTCCCCCCACGCCCGAGGAACCGGTCGAACCCCTGCCGGCACGCATGCTCAACGAGTTCGTCTATTGTCCGCGGCTTTTCTATTACGAACATGTCGAGGGTGTATTTGTTCATAACGCCGACACCAAACGCGGCGCCGCCCTTCATGCGCGGGTCGATTCCGGCAAAGGCGCTCTGCCGGCCGCAAAGTCAGTTAAAGGGGACGCACCCGCCCCCGAAGACAATTCCGCCGTTACCGGCGATACGGGAACCGAAAAAGCGGACGTGGAATCCCGCCCCGAAGTCATTCATTCCCGCTCCGTGTCCCTCGCCTCGGATCGCCTGGGCGTCACCGCCAAGATGGACCTCGTCGAAATCCGCTCCGGATCCGAGGCGGACTTGTTTACCGCCCTCACGGTTTGTCCCGTTGACTATAAAATCGGCTCACCCCGCGAGGGCGACGACGGCCCGCAAATCTGGGACGCCGACCGCATGCAGCTCGGCCTCCAATGTCTGATTCTGCGCGATCACGGCTACACCTGCACGGAGGGCGTCATTTATTATCGAGGCACGAAACAACGCGTCACCCTCGCCATCACGCCCGAACTGGAAACATGGATCGCTGCGCAAATCGCCGCCGCCCGACGCACGATGGTCGGGCCCATCCCGCCCCCATTGGTTGATTCACCCAAGTGCGCCCGCTGCTCCCTCGTTACCGTCTGCCTCCCCGATGAAACCCGCTTGCTGCACGAGGCCCCGGCGCACCCGGACGACGAAGACACACCTCCCGCGCAGGATACCTTTGGTTTCGACCGGGACTTTGGCATGGTCAAAGAACTTCCCGCGGCCATCGACCCGACGGCAAGCAACGGCTCCTCCGCACGCGGCGCCTCACCGTCCCGCGGTCAACCGCGGCGTTTAATCGCGGCCCGCGACGACACGCGTCCCTTATATATAGCCTCGCCCGGAGTGAGCGTCGGTCGCAAATCGGAACTCGTCCAAGTCCGCGAGAAAGGCGAAGTCGTGGCCGAGGTCCGGATCAGCGATCTCAGTCATGTGGCCATCTTCGGCGCCGGCACGGTCTCGACCGCGCTGGTTCAAACCCTCTGCGAGAAAGACATCCCGATCAGCTATTTTTCGAGCGGCGGTTTTTTCTATGGGCTGACCCGCGGACAGAGCCTCAAAAACGTCTTTACGCGAATCGAGCAGTTCCGCGCCGCCGCCGATCCCATCGAATCCCTGCGGCTCGCCCGGCTCATCGTGCATGGTAAGATTCGCAATCAGCGGACGCTGCTGATGCGCAATCACGTGCTCGCTCCCGCCCACTCGCTGGCAAGAATGAAGTACGCCGCCCAAGCCGCCCTCGAAGCCGAGAACCTGGGCTCCCTGCTCGGAATCGAGGGCTCCGCCGCTCTCGTGTATTTCGAGAACTTCTCGGGAATGATCAAACTAGGCGATGATCCCGACGAGGCGATTGTCGGTGATCATATTCCCTCCACCCGCACCGCCAAGCCGCCGAAGCGAACAGGCGGTGACCCGGCTGGCCAACAATTCTTCACCTTCGACTTCACCCGGCGCAACCGGCGCCCGCCCCGCGATGCCGTCAACGCCCTGCTCTCCCTCGCCTACAGCCTCCTGGCGCGTGACTGCACGGTGGCCGCACATGCCGTCGGCTTCGACCCGTATGTTGGTTTTTATCACCAGCCCCGCTTCGGTCGACCCGCACTCGCGCTGGATCTGATGGAGGAGTTTCGACCATTGATTGCCGATTCGGTGGCTCTGACCGTGATGAACACCCGCATTATCGGACCCGGAGATTTCGTGCGCGCCGGCGATGCCGTGAATCTCAGCGTCGACGGACGCAAACGTTTCTTCTCCGCTTATGAGCAACGCCTCAACGCCACGATCGTGCATCCGGTCTTTGATTATCAAGTGAGCTATCGGCGCGCCCTGGAATTACAGGCCCGACTCCTGGCCAAGGCGCTCACCGGCGAGATCGAGCAGTACGTCCCGTTCACGACCCGATGAAAGCGGCGATTGGAGCAGGCAGACGCGGCATCGACAAACCCGACGCCATCCGCCAGAGAGTTCTCCGCACGGCGCTCTTCGACATCTCATGAGGCACACCTATATTGTCAGCTACGATATTGCGGACCCGAAACGGCTGCGCCGGGTGTATCGCATTTGTCAGGACTACGGTAATCACCTGCAGTATTCCGTGTTCGAGTGTGATTTGAGTGCGACGGAGCGGGTGGACCTGGAAACGAAGCTCCGGTCGGTGATCCATCATGAGCTCGATCAGGTCTTGTTCATTGGGCTCGGGCCGGCTGAGAATCGTGGGGACCGGACCATCACCGCGCTGGGACAGGCCTATCACCATTTCGACCAGCCCTGTTATGTGGTCTAGTGGGCGACCGTTCTTTGACTGCGAGTCCGCGAGCGCGACCATGGTCGCTCATCGTGCCCGATCGCTCGCACCCGACAGAATAAGACGTTACAAAAGATCGGCCGCCACGTGGCGAGTGGGGGCAATCGAAACCAGGAGGCGCTCGCAGACCGCATGCTTGCCTCTTGTCAGTTCTGCACTTGGATAAGTGCGATATCCGCGCTCTCCGGAGCGCGGCCCCGTTGAAGCGTGCCGCGCGCGATTGCAGGAGGTTTCGCCGCCGCCATATATCCGCGCTCTCCGGAGCGCGGCCCCGTTGAAGCGCGCGGTAAATGCGAGTGAGATCAGCTATCTTATCATATCCGCGC
>CAYVDZ010000805.1:0-2925 GCA_964450575.1 uncultured Opitutus sp. | reverse complement strand
ACTCTTGGGCACTTGCCCGAACCTGAGTTAACCCATAGATTCAGCTGACGAGGCGCATTTGTCGCAGCCCGGTCGAGGCGATCGTCCAGCGACGATAGCCCACTCCCCGCGGCGTTTCCCGCCAGCGGCTCAAGTCAAGACTGGCTTCCATGGCTGGTGGCAATCGACTGAATAAACAACTCATGGAGTCCATCGGGGTTGGCGATGATTTCCGCGGGAGGAAGACGCGCGGCCCGCATCAACTGCAGTATCCACTCGATGGATTCAGACTTGGATTCCACGCGCAGCCGGTCGTTGGAAAGCGTGGTGACGGCTGCGCCGGCCGCAGCCAGGGCCGCCACGAAACGCTCAGGCTGCGAGGAAGGCGACAGCTCGACGATGCGGCGATAGCGGGTTTTCAGCGCCGCAATGCTGTCGTGCTCAATCACCCGGCCATGACCGATGATGATCACGCGGTCGCAGACGCGTTCGACATCGCGCAGGAGGTGCGACGACATCACCACACTGATGCCGAGGTCACTCCACAATGACCCAATGAGACTCAAGATATGCTCCCGCCCCGAGGGGTCGAGACCGTTGGTCGGCTCATCGAGGAAAATGACCTCCGGGTCATGGACGAGCGCCTGGGCAAGTTTTACCCGCTGCCGCATACCGGTCGAATACGTATCCACGGAACGGTAACGCTCCTGCCCCATTCTGACCAGATCGAGAATCTCATGCGTCCGCTGCCGCGACACGCGCATCGGCATGCCGGAGAGCTGTCCGCAGTACGTCACATATTCGCAACCCGCCATCCCGGAGATATGACAATCCTGCTCCGGGCTGTACCCCACCCGCTCCCTTGAGGCGCGATGAGAGGCCCGGATATCGCAACCAAGCACCCGGGCGACTCCGGTGGTCGGCGTCTCCAGGTTCAGCAGACACTTGATGAACGTGCTTTTGCCTGCGCCATTCGGGCCGAGCAGGCCAATCGTACCAGGTGGCACGTTGAGCGAGACATCGGAAAGCGCCTGCTGCGCGCCATAGGTTTTGCCCAGCCGATCCGTCTCAATGATAAACTCACGAGTGGGACGGCTCGGCCGGCGAGGGGACGGAAGGGCGGTGGGGGCAGTGTGCAATGCAGAGAAAAACCGTGTTCTTGTGCATTACCCCGCAGCCCTTGTCGAAGTTACAGAAATTTCCATCGGGTTGCGGGACGCGAGGTCACTACCGAAGCGGGTCGGCAGGAATACGGTTAGGAGGCTGCATCGCACCTCCACCTTTAGGCTGTCACCCTTTCCCAACCAGCTCCATATTCGCCGCCGCCCTATGTTAACCCATTGCTGCCTCACTCGCATCGTTGCTGTTGCGCTCATGATGGCCGGCACGATCGAGACCCGGGCGGCCTCGGCGTTCGAGGAACGCATCACGGCTCTCTATCAACCGCTGCTCGCCGATCAGGTGGCGCTATCGCCCGACGGCGAACACATCGCCTACACCCGCAACGAACGCGGCGAACTGGCGATTTACATTATGGCGGTCAACCGCACGGAGCGAAATTTCAAGATCGTCGTCGAACGCGATCGCACGGTGGCTTTCAGCAAGGCCAAGGCCCCGCCCCGCCTGCGTTTTCTCCAATGGGCCACGCCCGACCGGCTGGTCTTTGCGCCGACGGAATATAAAAATGGACCGCGCACGATCGCACCCATCTACGCCGTGAACCGTGATGGCACCAATCCGACGAACCTCGCGGAAGCAGATGACTTCGCGCTCCTGGGCGGCGAAGCGGAGGCCGCGCCCACCACCATCGAGCGGCGCACCACGATCCTGGGTTTCCTCGGCGGCAACCGCAACGCGCTCTTCGTCGAAGCACGCGGCCAACCCACTCTTCCTCCAGCGGAACCCATCCCCACGTCCTTGTTTTCCATCGAGGTGTCGACCGGCAAGGTCACGTCCCGCGGCGAAGAGTTTCATGACGGCCGGACGTTCTATGATCAAACCGGAAAAGCGCGGCTGGTTTACCTGCATCCGCGCCTGTCCCACACCCGAACCTTCCAGTACCAGAGCGAGGGGTCCTGGGGACGCTGGCGCAAGACCAACGAAGCTTGGGGCGGTCCGGTCGCCGAAACCTTCGTCGTCACCATCGCGAATTACTATAGTGAGCGCGCGTTTCCTCTGGGATTCGACGTGAATCCAAATCTCTTATACTACGCCTCCAACGTTGGCCGCGACACGTACGGCGTCTATGCGATCGATCTCGCCACGAAACAACCGACGGGCATCGCGCTCGAGGATCCGCATGTCGACCTGGTGGGTCTCGAACCCGGCGACGCCAGCACCGGCCTGGTCTTCGATCCCGCGAGCGGGCGGCTCGCCGGCGTGCGGGCCGCGGGCGTCGTTCCGTTCACCCGTTGGCTCGACCCCGAGCTTGCCCGGATACAGGCGGACGTGGATCGCAAATTCCCCCAGCGCACCGTGGAAATCCTCCAATGGGACGACGCACGGCAACGCTTTCTCTTGCGCATCACCGGGGGCGTCGAGCCCGGGCGCTACCATGTGTTTCAACGGGCCGAAAATGTTCTGGTCGAGGTATTACGACGCGCCCCGTGGCTCCGTAATGCCGACCTGAATACGGGGACGCCGTTCGCGTTCGACACCGCCAGCGGGGCTCATCTCACCGGCCATCTCACCTTCCCGCGCACGTCACGACTCAACCCGCCGCCGCTCCTGATCGATTTCGCCGACGGTCTCATGGGGCGACCGCTCCCTGGCTTCGATCCCGACGCCCAAGCCTTTGCCGAGATGGGCTTCATCGTCGCACGAATCAATCATCGCGGCGGCGATGGCTTCGGCGTGAAACATCGCAGCGCCCTCCACGCGGGCATCGATCGCGTCCCGGTCGACGACGCCCTCGCCGCGATCGAGTGGATCGCGCGCCACCATGCC
>CAYVDZ010000804.1:0-2927 GCA_964450575.1 uncultured Opitutus sp. | reverse complement strand
AGTTGGGTCTCTAAAATTCGAATACGGGCCGCGGCGCCTTCGGCATCGGCCAGCGCCATGGCAGTGTCGGCAGCCATTTCTCCCGCCATTACGGCGAAGTCGGCCTTCGCCATCGCGGCGCTGGCGCGAGCCCGGTCGCGGTCGGCCGCGCGCTCGCCGCGTTTGGGGAGAGGCTGGCGGACGTTGAGTTCATACATCGTGCTCCGCTCGCCCATTGGCCCGTTCATGCGTGAGGTCATGCCCTCGACCTCGGGATCGGGCAGCCGTCCGGCGGACTCGATCCGCTCACGTGCGGCCGTCGCCCGTTGCACCGCGGCGGACAGCACCGGGGCTTGGACGACGGCGCGGATGAATGCGGCCTGCGCCTCCGGCGATTCGGCCGCTGCTCCCGCCGTGGGAGCCAGCAAAGCGACCGAGATCGTCGCAAGCAGCAGGAGAGGACGCAGGCGCATCGGGATTACTCGTTCGACTGCTTGTTTTTGCTTTTTTTCCCGCCCGACTTGCCACCGTTCTTCGCTTGCGCGGCGGCATCAAGTTTCGCGATGTATTTGGCGGGAGCGGCCTTGAAGTCGTCTTCGCAGCCATCGCAGCAGAACACCACGAGGCGATCCGGCTGGCCGCTGACGCGGTAGATATACTGTGGTGAATCGCCCATGCTGCCGAGCTTCTCATCCGAGGTCAGGCAGACATCGAGTGGGTAGGTGGCGCGGGCTTTCTTGGCCCAGGCGGCATCTTTCCCGGTAACTTTGATTAACGTGCCGGCATTGGCGCCAGCGGCGGCCTTTGGGGCGGAGCCGTGGTGAGCGTCGTGCTGGGCGAATAAAGGCGAGCCGAGAAGAAGGGCCGCTGTGATCAACAGGGTGGGAGTGGATTTTAGCTTCATAAGTGAGTGTTCATGGGCTTTAACCCTGAAAACGCTGAAACCCTTGAGAATTCTTCAGGGATTTTTTTGCGCCCGGGTTATAGTGGGTAACGAAACTATCAGCCATGAGCCCCACCGATCCCCATAACTCCCTTTCCAAAACACTCACCGCGTGGCGCGTGAAGCCGCCTTCCACCGCAAATTTCCGGCCGGCGGTTTGGCAGCGCATCCAGCAGCGCGCCGGCGACACTTGGACCGGTTATATCCGGGCGCATCTCGCGGGCTGGTCGGCCGTCGCCGTGGTGGCGGTCGGAGTCGCCGGTTGGACGGGCCATGTCGCCGCGCAGTCGAAACTCGAGTCGAGCCGCGAACAGATGGTCGTTTCCTACCTGGTCGAACTCGATCCGCGCGTCATGGCCAAGCTGCGCCCCTGATCACGATGAAGAATCTGCTGCTTACTCTCGTCCTGGTCGCCATCGTGGCGGGTTCGACCGGGTATGTCTTTTTTCGCGCGAGTAGCGACGAGGCCGTCCAGCAGGCGCTCGCGAAACAGGATGCGATGGAGTGGCTGCGCGTGGATTTCAAACTCACCGACGCTCAGTTCGCGGCCATCAAGCAGTTGCACGACTCCTACTCCGTGGTGTGTGAGGAGCATTGCCGGGACATTCAAGTTGCGACCCGCGCGCGCAATGCTCTGAAAACCTCGGGTCAGGCGGACGCGGCGGCCCTCACAATTGCGAATCAACGCGTCGAGGAATTGCGTCTGATCTGCGAGTCGGCCATCGCGGCACATGTCCGGCAGTGTGCGGCTCACATGGACCCGGAAGCGAGCCAGCGCTATCTTGGGCTGGTGCTGCCGAAGATCAAAGATTTCGATCATACCGCTGCGCCGGATCTGCAGCTTAACCAGCACCGACACTGAACCCGATGGCGCCCGACGCGGCTGCAACGATCACTCCGGGTGAAGACACGGAGCTGATGCACCGTGTCCAGGCGGGCGATGAAGCGGCGCTCGGCACGTTGATGCAGCGTTGGGAATTGCCGGTGAAAGCGGTGATCGCACGCCTCGTAATGAATGCCAGTGAGGCGGAGGAACTCGCGCAGGAAGCCTTCGTGCGCATCTGGCAGCAGCGGCACACGTTCAAGCGCGGCGCGGCGTTCCGTCCCTGGGTTTTCTCCATTGCGGTGAATCTTGCCCGCAACCGCCTGCGCTGGTGGCGGCGTCGCCCGACGGTTTCGCTGCAGGAGTGGAGTGACGCGTCCGCGAGCGGTTCGGCCGGGGAGCCGGTGGCCGCCGGGCGCGACGGTGTCAGCAGCGCGGATACGCTGGAACGTACGGAGCGGGCGGCGGCGGTGCGTGATGCGATTGCGGTGCTGCCCGTGGATTTGCGGGAGGCGATTGTGTTGTTCGAGTACGAGCAGCTCTCGCATGCCGAGATCGCGCTGGCGGTCGGGGCGACGTCGAAAGCGGTGGAAACGCGGATCCATCGTGCGCGCGAGAAACTACGCGTGACGTTAAAACGTTGGGTTTAGGCGGACCATGGAGAGCGTCAGCTCCCCTCCTGGGCGAGGTTAAGGTTGAAAGCCCCGCGGTTTTTGCGAGGCTGGCGGGCTGTATGAAATTGGAGATACCGCATGGCGAATTCGCCGGCTACATTTTCGACCTCGATGGCACCTTGGTGGACACCATGCCGTTGCACTATCAGGCGTGGGACACCGCGATGCGGAGTGTCGGCCTCGACGCGCCGCTCGACGAGGAACTGTTTTACTCGCTGGGCGGAGTGCCGACGAAGCGCGTGGCCGAACTGATCGCCGCGCACTATGGGCTGACGATCGATCCGCATGCGGTTTTCGATCACAAGGAATCGCTGTTCCTCGAGCTGCAAAAGGACGCCAAAGTCATCGAGCCGGTCGTTGAGATTGCGCGGCGGATGGCGCTGACGCATCCCGTTTCGATCGCGTCAGGTGGACCGCGCGTGATCGTGCGCCGCATGCTCGAACTCTCGGGGCTGGCGCCGCTCTTCAACGTGGTCATCACGCCCGAGGACGTGGAGTACGGAAAACC
>CAYVDZ010000803.1:0-2931 GCA_964450575.1 uncultured Opitutus sp. | reverse complement strand
ACCGAAGGGCGGGCGTGGTGTGAGGCGACGGTGCAGCGCGTTCCCGAGTATTTCGATTCATCCGCCGACGCCGCCGTCGTTATGCCCGATGCGCTCACCAGCGCACTCAATCTTCGTTACGGTCGACGGTTCAAAGTGATCTCTTTCCGATGGCTCACGCGCTCCGATATTTGACCCTGGGTTTGCTGGTATTGATCGCGCTTGTTCCCGGAGCCAGCGCGCAAGCAGGTGCTTCGGATTCGGTGCGGACAGTGCGGTTCACCGTCTTTTCGGCGCGGGCGATCGCGGATGTCGCGTTTGTGGCGCGACCCGGCGCGGGACCGAAGAACGTGGCATTTTATCCCACTGCGCGTTCGCCACGCTACGAGTATCGCGGAACGATGCCGCTTCGTTTTGTTGATTCAGTCAGCGGTGCCGTGATTGCGGAGGCAGTGATCCCGCCCGATATTCGCGACGCCCTCCTTTTATTTACCCCCCTCGCGAGCGAATCCACCCCAGGTGGATCTGGTTTGCGTTTTCAGATCGCGGTGTTGGATGACAGCGCGGCGAGACACGGCGCGAGCGGACTCGTCATCATCAACTTCAGCGGCCTCGCCCTGGGAGGGACCGTCGGGACGCAAGCGGTCACGCTCCGTCCGGGGCTAAACCCCTCGTTGACGATTGGACGTTCGGCAAAAATAACGCTGCACACGAGGCTGAAGGAACGCAGTTATCAGTCGTACGCCCACACACTCGCGCTCTCCGGAGCTGAACGCGCGCTGTTAATCTTGTTTCCCCCGTTCTACAAAGGTTCGGTTGAAGTGCAGGCCCGCGTCTTGATCGATGCTCCTCCGGTCGCTCGGGAGTGAGGCGGATTATTCATCCTAGAAAATGCAGTTGAAGCCACAGATTTCACAGATGGACACAGATTGCCAAGGCATTCTGTATTTCGGGCACTTCACCTTGCAGGTTAATGGCAGTCAGGTGCTCCTTGATCTGCAATTCTCTCTATCCGTGCCATCTGTGTCATCCGCGGTTAATCTGAAATGCCGAATTTAGGTTCATCGGCGGTAAATGCCGACGGGAGCCGCGCGGAGGTGTTATCCCGGCATTCGAGCTCTCCTGTCGTCCTGTCTTTCCGTCCTGCCGTGGTCGCACCACGGGTTTCGCGGTGAGCGGTTTCTCCTAATTAACTTCGGAATCCAGCCGAAGGTGCGGGCCTCCCCTCGGTGGTTCTGACGGATCGACGGAGCAACCGCGCCGGGATCGGGCCCGTGTTGAAAAGTTGTTTCGGTGTATTCAAAAATCGGACACAGCAAATTCCCATTACCCCTGAATGCGACCAAACGGATGTCGCATATGCGACATCCGTTTGGCTCCGTTCTTGAATATGACTCCCCGAAATGAAGAACTGCTATACGTTCTTTTATGGACAGCTGACACGCTCATGCGGCCGACTTGGCGGAATTTGAACGATTCGTTTGAGCAGTGGGCGTGGCGGAATCGCCTAAGCCGGCGTCTGGCAGAACTCGAACGGCAGAAGTTTATTGAGCGGCACCCCGAGCCCGATCTCGAGCGCGTAGTGAGGCTCACGGCCATCGGCCGACGACTCGCGTTGGGCGGTCGCGATCCGATGACGCAGTGGTCGAGGACGTGGGACGGTTGGTGGCGAATGGTACTCTTTGATTTGCCGGTTCATCGGACGAACGCGCGACAGCAACTACTGCGGGTTTTGCGCCGGAATCAGTTCGGGTATTTGCAGAAAAGCGTGTGGATCACCCCCGATGCCGCCGTTGCGGTGACGGGTTTGCTCGGGGATGCGAAAGTGCAGCCGGATGCATTATTGATCATCGAGAGCCGGCCGGCCGCTGGAGAAACAGACGCCGAGATTGTCGGCGCAGCCTGGGATTTCGCCGGGATCAACCGTCGTTATGATATTTACGAGCGGTTTGTGAAGCAGCTGCCGCGAGCCACAGCGCTGGCCGGCTGGGCACGGCCGGAGAACGCACTCTGGAAAGCTGCCGTGAACCTGGATCCGATGTTGCCCATCGCATTGTTGCCGGCGGGATATCGCGGTCGAGAAGCTCTCCAGGCTCGCAAACGGGTTTTCGCTCAATTGGCTGGTGGCAAAGTTGCCTGAGCTGGGATCGCTCGAAAGTCCCCGGAATAATGTATGACTTGAAATCCGGCGGAGCGCGCCGACCAGTTTCATGTCGCATATGCGACATGAAACTGGTCGATGGTATAATTGTAACCGGAATCTGGTTACGCAGAGTTCAGGCCCGCACGGGGGCCGCTGGTCGGGTCACAGGTCGGGCCACAGGTGGCTGTTTAAGGCGCGTTCTTCGGCGGACGGGGGTGGGTTGCTCCGGTGATCCGCCGCGAATTCTACTGCGGGGACCCAAAGCCAAGCAGCGCGGATCTGGCGGTGGCTTGGGCGTGGGGTGGTGGTCAGGCGACGATGGTCACGCGGCTCCAGCCGCCGGACTCTTTGGTCACTTTGATCTGCGCGGGAATTCGCTCCTGCATGGCCGGAACATGCGAGATCACGCCAATGGTTTTACCGCGGGATTGCAGATTCTCCAGTGCCGCCATGGCGGTCTCCAAGGTATCCGCGTCGAGGGAGCCGAACCCTTCATCGATAAAAACCGACTCGATCGTGGTGCGTCCGCTCGCGAGTTCCGACAGTCCCAGCGCGAGCGCAAGGCTGACGAGAAAACTTTCTCCGCCCGATAGACTCCGCATGGGGCGCGCCACGTCCGCCTGGTAATGGTCGACGATTTCGAGCTCCAGGTCGCCCGCTTCCTCCTCTGTGGCTCGGCGAATGGAATAACGCGGGTTGAGTTGTGTGAGGTGACGATTGGCCAGAACCGCGAGTTTCTCCAGCGTCAAGCCTTGGGCAAAGCGGGCGAACGAGGAGCCGTCCGCCGAGCCGATGAGCGCCCGAAGCTT
>CAYVDZ010000802.1:0-2932 GCA_964450575.1 uncultured Opitutus sp. | reverse complement strand
GGACGTTGAGCGTTGAAGTCGGTTGACGAGCGGGCAGGCGATGGCGGCGCGAGCCCGCGAGTTAAGAGGTGGCGGTTTAGGACGTCACGGGTTTCCAGTTGCGCAGATCGCGCGCGAGGGCTTCGCGCACCTCGGTCATCTGGATGCCGACTCGCGCGAGCTTGCCCGAGTCCATCGTGCAGTTGGAACGCGGGGTCTTGGCCGCGGTTTTCATGAACTCGGCCTCGTCCTGGAAAAACTCGAATTCCTTGTTCGACACCCCGCTCTGTTTGATCAGAGCGACGACCTCGCGGGTCGTGATCTCGCCGGGGTTGGTGACATTGTAGGTTCCGAACGGAACGCGCTTTTCCCAACAGGCGAACGTCGCGGCGCAGAATTCTTCGAGTTGAGAAATGGAATTTCTGGCTTCGAGCAACCGCTGATAACGAATCAGTTTGGTTAGATAATTGCGGGGGCTGTCGGTGTTATCGAACGGGATCCGGAGTCGCCAGAGATAGAGGTCGGGCTTGCCGGCGAGGAAGTCCTCGCCGAGCGCCTTGGTGCCGCTGTAGAACGAGCAGTTGTTCGTGCGGAACGTGAAATTCGGGGTGTCGTCTTCGGTGAAGCCGCGGCCATCGGTTCGATTGCCGGTGTAGATGCAGCCGGACGAAACGTGGCCCCACGGTACGCTGGCGTCGGCGCAGGCTTCGGCGATGATGGCGGGCAGCACGGCGTTGCCAAAGAGACACTCGTGTTTGTGCAGCTCGCACGCGTCGACATTGGGTTTTCCCGTATAGCCGGCGGCATTGATGAGGAACTCCGGCTTATCGCGAAGAAGTGCATCGCGGAGGACCTCGCGTTTCGAGTAGTCGAGTTCGGCGCGTTTCACCGAGCGAAACGGAAGGCCTTTGCGGGTGAGGAGTGCCTGGTAGGCGTGACCGACGTAACCGGAACCGCCGAGCAAATAGATCATGATTGCGGGGAAGGGAAACGGCGCATGCTACCGGGTGACAAGGTTATTTCCAGCCGCTTGAACCGGGCGGGTCGCCCTTGATCGGTGAGGGAAAGGCGGTGGGTTACGACGCCTTGCCGGCGGGCGCCGAGTGAACGGGAGGAGCACGGGTTACTTTCGGCGGTAATCCCCGCGGCTGAAGTATTTCTCCAGCCAGACATACGCGCAGATGAAAAAGTACCGACTGCCCATTTCCTTGATTTTCAACTTGGCGACGCCAAAGCGACGATTCCGCCAGGAGATGGGCGTGATTGCGTAGGAGTAACCGCGCACAATCGCTTTGAGTGGTAGCTCTACGGTGAGGTTGAAATGCGGGGCCAGGAACGGCCGACATCCGTCGAGCACCGTCCGGCGGTACGCTTTGAAGGCGTTGGTCGTATCATTGAGTGGAATGTTGAATCCCACGCGCACCAGCGCATTGGCGATCCGGTTTACGATCAGCTTCACCCGCGGGTAATCAATGACTTCGCCGCCTTCGACAAAGCGGCTGCCGAAGGCGCAGTCATGACCTTCGTTGAGCAGGTGCCAGTATTTCACCGCATCTTTGGGCGCGTCCGACGCATCCGCCATCATGATGACGACGGCGTCCCCGTGGCTTTGCTCCAGCCCCCAGATGATGGCCCGACCGAAGCCGTGGGCGCCGGTGTTGCGGGTGGACGACAGCGTCGGGAAACGCGTTTTTAATTCCTGCAGCACGGCCCAGGTGCGGTCGCGGCTCCCATCATCGACCACCACAATTTCATGTGGCACGCGTTCCGCGGTGAAGGTGGTGACGATGTCCTCGATCGTAGACGGCAGGGATTCTTCCTCGTCCCGCGCGGGAATGACGACGGAAAACAGGCGGAGCGGAGTAGGGGCAGACGACATGCAGACGGGAAACTTAGAAAGGGGCGGAAACATCGAGCCACGCGGGATGCGCCCGAGCATGGGCGGCGATCTCCTCTAAAACGGCTGAGGTTGTGATCGCTGGGGTCCAATTCCACAGGCGCTGCGCCTTGGCGCAATCGAGCACCATCCAGGGAATATCAAACGGTCGCGGCGTGAGATCTTCGGTCACCGCGTGGGCGCCGAGTTGATTCGAACACCAGGCGCTCAATTGCCGCAACGACATCGCAGACGCAGCACCGCCGGCGAAATTCGCGACGCGATCCGCGGCCGCGATCCGGGGTGCCCCGAGTTGAAGATCGAGCGCCGGCAGCAAGTCGCGAGGGTGCAGGCAGTCGCGCACTTGGTGTCCCGTCCCACCAAATCCGATGTACTTGAGGGGCCGGCGTTGCAGCCAGGTATTGATCCAGTATGAAAAGATTCCCTGATCGGCGCGGCCGAACTGGCCCGCCCCGGCCAGCACGCCGCAGCGGTTGATAAATACCGGCAAGCCGAAGGTCTCGCCGTACTCAAGCGCAAGAGCCTCGCTGGCGAGCTTGGTGGCGCCATAAAGCGAAACCGGAGCCTGGGTGGAAAACGCCTCGCTCACGCCTGCCGCACTGATGCCAGGAGCGTGGTGTGCCGTCGGCGAGGGACGAAACGCCTCTCCGTCCACCACCGTTTCCAGGTTTGCGAGGGGCGGGATCGAGTAGACGCGACTCGTGCTGAGCAGGGTGAAGCCGGCGCGCTGGGCTTTGCAGAACTCCAGCATGTTCACCGTGCCGCCGAGATTGTGTTCGATCAGCTGTCGCGAACTGGTGCGCCCATCAACTCCCGCCAGCACGCTCGGATTTGCCGCAGCATCGATCACCCAATCGACGGCCGGCAACGCTTCCAGATCGCTGGCCACCCGGAGATCGCCGTGCAACAGTTTCACGCCGCGCCGGGTCAGGTCAGCGCGATTCGTCTCGCTGCCCGGACGGATGAAATTGTCGAGCCCCAGCAGCTCATGGCCGGCTCCGGCATCCGTCCACGCCCGTGCCAGTGTGCTTCCCGCAAAGCCACAAACACCGGTGA
>CAYVDZ010000801.1:741-2933 GCA_964450575.1 uncultured Opitutus sp. | reverse complement strand
GTGTGGCCTTTCTGGCGGCCGAAGCCCTTGACCTCCGTGACGGTCATGCCCTCGACGCCAATTTCGGCGAGAGCAGCTTTCACTTCTTCCAGTTTGAAGGGCTTAATAATGGCGGTGATGAGTTTCATAGACAGAGGTAAGAAGGAGGAAAAAAATCAGGGAGGGCTTAGGACTTCGCCTCATAAATATAGCCTTCCTCACCATGATCGCTGAGATCGAGGCCCTCCTGTTCGGCCTCCACCGACGGACGAA
Organism: uncultured Opitutus sp.; assembly: GCA_964450575.1. Lineage (GTDB taxonomy): Bacteria > Verrucomicrobiota > Verrucomicrobiia > Opitutales > Opitutaceae > ER46. The sequence goes on along the minus strand of CAYVDZ010000801.1, from coordinate 2,681 downwards.
GGCCGATGGTCGCTTTCACCACGAGGGCAATGATCGCCGTGGCGAACACGGACAGCACCACCGTAAACACGGATGCCTTGATCTGCTCGATGAGCAATCCGTCCATGACATTAGCGATCGCCGGATTAACGGCGGGCGTGGCAAAGACGCCCGTAAGGATGGCGCCCATGGTACCGCCCACCGCGTGGATGCCGAAGGTATCGAGCGCGTCATCATAGCGGAGCAGCGACTTCAGACTCACACAGAAAACGAATGTAACGACTGCACCGATAAAGCCCATGAGCACGGCGCCGGTCGTGGTGACGAAACCAGCGGCCGGCGTGATGACGACGAGTCCGGCGACAACGCCTGAGCAAAAACCCAGGACCGACGCGTGGCGTTTGGTCATGAACTCAAGTATTCCCCACGTGAACGAGGCTACAGCGGCCGCCAGCGTGGTCGTGGTAAAGGCGTTTGAGGCGATACCGTCGGCCGCACCGGCGCTGCCGGCGTTGAAACCATACCAGCCGACCCAGAGCATGCCGGTGCCAACCATACAGAGGACCATGCTATGGGGAGGCATGGGAGTTTTGCCATAGCCAAGCCGCGGCCCAAGAATGATACAGAGCACCAAGGCCGACCACCCGGAGCTCATATGCACCACGGTGCCACCCGCGAAATCGATTGCCTTGATCGTGCCGGCTGCGCCCGACATGAAACCGCCACCCCAGACCATGTGGGCGAGCGGGAAATAGACCGCGAACATCCAGAGCGTCACAAACAGAAGAACCGAGGAAAACTTCATCCGCTCCGCCACCGCACCAACAATCAGGGCCGGCGTGATGATGGCAAAGGTGAGTTGGAAAATGGCAAAGACATTCTGGGAAACCCACGGGAGGGTCCCGGGATCACTCGTCACTCCGGCAAAGAAGAAATGCTCGGTTCCCCCGATGAACGCATTGCCAGGAGCGAACGCGAGGCTGAAGCCAACCGCCCACCAGAGGATTGTAACCAGTCCAGCAATACCGAGGCACTGGGCCAGAACAGACAGGACGTTTTTCTTCCGCACCAGACCGCCATAGAACAGGGCCAGGCCTGGGAGCGTCATGAAGAGCACGAGTGCGCTCGACGTCATCATCCAGGCATTGTGGCCGGGCCCAGGACCGGCCACCTTCGACGCGACATTTTCTGTTCGCGCGCCATTATTCATGTAGGCTTCGAGATCGGCGATACGCTGTTCGATCGTCGGTTCCGGAAGCGGAGCGGCCACCGGACCCGTTTGGGCATTGGCAGCGCAGCCCAGAAATCCGACGAGCAGACACGCGGCGAGAAGAAGGCGGCGGAGGTTTAGGGGGAAGATGTTCATGGAGTCTCCAGCTCTATGAGCAAAATTGATGCCGACGGCGCCTCGCATGCATGATTCGTGGATAAAAATCTTACGCCTCCGCAACTCATTTATGAACAGATGTCTATCGACGCGCTTCAACATACCGGCCGGGAACGCAGCCTCCGCCGAAATCAACCTGTCCCTGTTACTTCGTTCACGCGCTCCAACGGACCGGCCGGGAACTCAGCCTCCGCCGAAATTAACCTGTCCCTGTTAAGTCGTCCCCGAAATTAACCTGTCCCTTTTAGGTCGTCGCGCTGCGCTGCGGCACGCAGGCCGCTGTCGACCAATCACTTGGGCAGCGACGAACCTCGGATGGCCCAAAAATGAGGTGGGGCCGGGTCATTCAACTCCAACGCATCAAAAGAAAAGCGGCCGAACTCGGGAGGAGTTCGGCCGCGGTTAACCACGTTGATAGCCCGCTTAGACGGCGGATTCTCCGCGTTCGTCCGTCCGGATGCGGACGACTTCGTCGAGGGGAAGCACGAAGACCTTTCCGTCACCGATCTTCCCGGTCTTGGCGGCTTTCACGATGGTGTCGACGGCTTTACCGGCGGTTTCGTCACCAACGGCG
>CAYVDZ010000801.1:0-731 GCA_964450575.1 uncultured Opitutus sp. | reverse complement strand
ATTTTCACCTTAGGCAGGAAGTCGACGGTGTATTCACTGCCGCGATAGATTTCGGTATGTCCCTTCTGACGACCGAAGCCTTTGACCTCGGTCACCGTCATGCCCTCGATGCCGGCGGCGGCGAGCGCCTCCTTCACTTCCTCGAGCTTGAACGGTTTGATGATGGCGATGATGAGTTTCATGCGAGATTGATACGTTGAAGTTGGAGTGAGTTTGTTGAGCGGCATCCCTAGCGCAAGAATTCGTTCCTGCGCAGGTTGCGCGCTCGGTTGGGTTACTTGTGCGCGGGGGTAAAATCGGGATAGGCTTCGTTGCCATGTTCGCCGATGTCGAGTCCCTCGGTTTCCTCCTCGGCGCTGACGCGCAGGCCCATGGTCGCGTTAAGCACGTAGAACAGTGCCAGAGCGAAGATGAACGTGAAAGTACCGACCGCCGCGACACCGATGAGCTGCGACATCAACTGGGCGCCTCCGGCTAGTTTGCCGAAGAGACCGACCGCCAGGGTACCCCAGATTCCGCAAACCAAGTGGACCGAGATCGCGCCGACGGGATCGTCGATCTTGATCTTGTCGAAGAAGATGACGGAGAACACCACGATGACGCCAGCGATGCCGCCGATGATGATCGAGGACATTGGACCCATTTGATCCGCACCGGCGGTGATACCGACGAGACCAGCGAGGACTCCGTTGAGGACCATGGAGAGGTCGGGTTTCTTGATCACGGCCCAG
>CAYVDZ010000800.1:1620-2933 GCA_964450575.1 uncultured Opitutus sp. | reverse complement strand
CCGATCGTCCACAGCGAGGCGTAGTCGATGCGCTGGCGGAATTGCGCATGCTCGGGCGTGCTGGGGCCGTAGATTTCCGTGTTTTCCGTGGCGTTACCCACATTGCGGAGATTCACGAAAAGACCGATCCGCTTCCAAAGATAGTACTCCGCCAGCATATCGATATAGAGGCGCTTGGAGCTATAGTTAAAGGTGCCGGACTCGATTCCCGTTCCGGTCACGCGTGCATTGCGTTGCCGGCCGCGATAGTTTGCGGTTTTGGTGGTTTCATCAGGATGCGGTGGGTAATGCAACCGAACCAAAATCACGCCAGTATACTCGTGAATGAGCATGCTCCTCCCGGATCAATATACGATCACGGCATTGAGGTGAATAATACAGTCGGCGAGGCTCCGGCAGCGCTATAGATGCTTAGATTGCGCCGGGCCGCACATCGCTTCGCTTGACATTTTAGAAAGAATCCGCTCGTCCGAACGGCTGGACGCCGGAACATTCAACTGTAAATCCGTGGAAGAATTCCCGGGTAAGCGCCCGTGGGTTCCATCTGGCAGGCAGAACCCCTCAGGACCGTGCGAAGATACTGGAGGCCAGCTTCCGGCGTAGTTTGAAGCGCGTCGCTATAGAGCGGACTACCCATATCTAATTCTGCTATGGAATTCTTTCCGTCGGACTACGGAGACGTTCTTAGTCGACTCTCTCAGTTTTATTGCGCGACACCGCGATTTAAGCACCGGATACTCAAATTCCGGTCTAGTCAGGGGGGCGATTTGGCAATGCAGATTTTTTGTTGAGACCATGGGCAGGCAAGTCGCGCGCTGCAGGATTTCGATTAAGGATCAGCAGACCTCGATCACGATTAAAGTCGAGTTGATTGAGAGCCCGGGGGATTTGGGGGGAGAAACGCTTCCGTCTTCGCGTCAATGATCGTGAGCCCCGGCAATAAAGGAGGCTACTTTGAATGCTGAGTTCGAGCAATTGAGGCGGTGGCTCGTTAAGCGGGGTTGAGGTGGAGCTCGTTGTTTCGGTTCTAGAGGGGCGCGTCCGTTGAGGTGCGCCTATAACATTGTTTTCGGACGGCTCGCACTTGGAGCGAACGATGCGCAAGTGGAAGGGTTTGGGAGCGTGGATGGCGGTATGGGGGCGATGGGGTTTTTGGGGAGGAGTGTATATTGTTTGGTGTATGCGAATTTTCGGAACAGACAGGAATGTCTGTATTATTTTTCGCGCCTCGATCCGGGCGCAAAAAAGGCCGCGAGGTGACTCGCGGCCTTGGAGAATTTGCCGAACGTTGCGCTTGCAGCCGGGAGCGGAGT
>CAYVDZ010000800.1:0-1610 GCA_964450575.1 uncultured Opitutus sp. | reverse complement strand
CAGCTGAGCGTCACGCCCTTGGCCTTCGCGGCGCGGAGCAGCGCGTCGGCCATGTCGGAGGGCGTAATGGCAACTTCGATCCCGCATTCCTGGAAGACCGCGATCTTGGCGGCGGCGGTGTCTTCGGCGCCTCCGACGATTGCGCCCGCGTGGCCCATGCGGCGACCCGCGGGTGCCGTCGCCCCCGCGATGAAACCAGCGACCGGCTTTTGGCAGTTTTCCTTGATCCAGCGGGCGGCCTCGACCTCGGCGTTGCCGCCGATTTCGCCAATCATGATGATGCCGTGCGTCTCGGGATCATCATTGAACATCTTGATCACATCCAAGTGCGACGTGCCGTTGACGGGATCGCCGCCAATGCCGACGCAGGTGGTCTGGCCGATGTTCTTTGACGTGAGCTGAAACACGGCCTCGTAGGTGAGGGTGCCGGAGCGCGACACGACGCCGACATGGCCCTTTTTGTGAATGTAACCCGGGGCGATGCCGATGCGGCAACCGCCTTGGGAGCCTTCGCCGGTGCCGGGGGTAACCACGCCCGGGCAGTTCGGCCCGATCAGGCGGGTGTGGCTGCCTTGCATGGCGCGCTTCACGCGAACCATATCGCGAACCGGAATGCCTTCGGTGATGGCGACGGCGAGATCGAGGTTCGCGTCGACGCACTCCAGAATCGCGTCGGCGGCAAAGGGCGGCGGTACGAAGATCGCGGATACAGTTGCGCCGGTGGCCTTGGCGGCGTCGGCGACGGAGTTGAAGATCGGAATCTTGTGGGCACCGTGTTCGAAGAACTGGCCGCCTGTGCCGGGAGTCACTCCAGCGACGACCTGGGTGCCATAGTCGAGCGAGAGCTTGGTGTGCCGGCCGCCGAATTCGCCGGTGATGCCCTGAATCAGAATTTTGGTATCAGGGGTGATGAGGATGGACATGGGAAAAGAGTTTGGTGTGGAGAAGGCGATGGCTGATCAGGCAGCCACGAGTTTCACAATGTGCTGAGCGGCTTCGGCCATGGTGTCGCCGGAGACGAGCTTCAGGCCGGATTCGTTGAGGGTCGTCTTGCCGGCGGCCACATTGTTGCCCTCGAGGCGAACGACGAGAGGAAGGGTGAGCCCGACTTCCTTGACGGCCTCGACGATCCCTTGGGCGATCACGTTGCAGTCCATGATGCCGCCGAAGATGTTTACGAAGATCCCCTTCACGTTGGGATCGCCGAGGATGATCTTGAAGGCCGCAATGACCTGGGCCTTCGAAGCGCCACCGCCGACATCGAGGAAGTTGGCGGGGTTGCCGCCAAAGTGCTTGATGATATCCATCGTGCTCATCGCGAGACCGGCGCCGTTGACGAGACAGGCGATGTTACCGTCGAGCGCGATGTAGCTGAGGGAGTGCTTCGCGGCATCGATCTCCTTGGGGTCTTCTTCGTTGAGATCGCGGAGCGCGACGATTTCCGGGTGACGGAAGAGGGCGTTGTCGTCGAAGGACACCTTGGCATCGAGGGCCAGCACCTCATTCGTCGGGGTCGTGATGAGCGGGTTGACCTCGATCATCGCGGCGTCGGTCTCCCAGAACATCGTGTAGAGATTCCGGATGAGCTTGGCGGCGTTCTTCGCCTCGGC
>CAYVDZ010000799.1:2130-2938 GCA_964450575.1 uncultured Opitutus sp. | reverse complement strand
CTCCTCCGCCCCTCCTCAATTTTCCACCCACACCCGTCACGCGAACAAATCGAACACCGGCTTGCCTTCATTCGCCACGGTGAAGGGCCTCCCCGACGGCGAATAATCCACTTTTTCCAGCTCGATGCCCAAAGCGTGAGCAATCGTTGCATTGAGATCAGGCATCGACACCGGACGCTCTGCCACGCGATCTCCCGCGGCATCCGTTTTCCCGTAAACATAACCGCGCTTCATGCCTCCGCCGGCAACCCACCAGGTGAACGCGGCCGGATGATGCCCGCGCCCCGCCGTGACTTCGCTGATCTCCGGCGAACGCCCAAACTCAGTGGCCATGACCACCAGGGTCGATTCCAGCATCCCGCGCTGATGCAGATCCTCGAGCAAGGCGGCGAGGCTCTGATCCAGAGCCGGCGTCATCCGTTTCATGGATACGACATGATCATTGTGCGTGTCCCAGTTCTGATTGTCCTCCACCTCGATGAACCGGACTCCGTGCTCCACCAGCCGGCGCGCCAGCAGACATCCCTGGCCAAATGTGTGCGCCCCGTAGGCGCTTCGCACCTTCGCATCCTCCAGCGAAATATCAAAGGCCTTGAGATCGTCACTCCTCATCAACTCGACCGCCTTTTCGTGGATCTTCCGGTAAGCCGTCGCCGTGCGGTGGGGCGTGCGTTCGAGAAAACCGTTCCCCAAGGTCCGGGCCAACTCCATCCGGCGCGCAAAATCCGGCTGGGTCACCTGTGCGCTCAGCAACGAATTCTGCAACCCCGCCCCCGGATCAATGATCGGCAGCGGCGCGAGGTTCGGC
>CAYVDZ010000799.1:0-2120 GCA_964450575.1 uncultured Opitutus sp. | reverse complement strand
GCTCCATGAAGCCGCTGCGCGGATGCTGGGGGCTGCCGTTGATAAGCACATTGCCCGGCAGCAACGGATTCTCCGACCCCATGCGCTTCAAGGCCCAGGTTCCCAGCGCAGGGTGGCTGATGGTGGGAGTTTGAAAATAACTGGTGTGCGCCAGGTAATTGCCGCGTTCATGCACCCCCTGCGTCGAGGTCATCGATCGCACCAGCGCAACCTGATGCATCTGCTTCGCCATCCGCGGAAGCCATTCCGAAATCTGCACCCCGTCGGCACTGGTCTTGATCGCCCCCACTCCCGCCATCTCCGCCCGCCCCGGCTTGGGATCGAAGGTGTCGATATGCGAAAGGCCGCCGCGCAAATAAATATAAATGACATTCTTCGCCTTTCCGCCCGGACGCGCCAATGCCGCCCGCAACGGCGCCATCCCCATCAGTTTCACGCCGAGGAACCCCTTGGCAAACCATTCAATGAAGGTGCGGCGCGAGGCGGGAGTACGTAGGGTGTTCATGGTGGGTGTTTACTGAAGGAACAAAAATTCAGGGGAGTTGACCAGCGACCAGATGATATCCTGTTCAGGAGTCGCACTCGCGGCAAAAATCGCCCGACAATGCTCCTCCTCCTCGGCCGTGGGAAGGCGGACCAGTACCGCCTGGAAAAGGGCCCGCACCCGCGCCCGGCTGTTCTCGATCGAGCGGAGGCTCGCGCGAAGGAAGGACCCCTCCTCCAGCACACTGCGAGTCAGGGCGCCATTCATCAGCGCCAGCGAATGGGTGATGTTCGGGTCTTTGTTGAAGGCATCGATCTCGCGACGGTCCGATTGTCCAAACTGCCGCAAAAAATGTCCCAGCTCGATCGGCGTGGTCAGTTCGGAAGCCCGCACCAGGGCGGGGGACAGTCCGATCCAGCGCGGATCCATTTCATCGGCCATCCGGGAATTGCCCATCTGGATCGCATTCCTCCGATCCTCGAACAGCCGGTCCTTTTCCGAAGATTCCTTTTCGAGGCGGCGCGCCAGCTTGAAGTCGCCCGCCTCCTTCGCCGCCTTGATCGCACTGTGCTCATCAGCGAGTTCGATCCGGTGGGCGCGAGCGCGTTCGCGATGCTCCATCTCGACGTGCGCTCGCTCCATCACCTCATCGGCCGTCATCCGGGTCAGGCTGACCAGACGCTCGGTGCTCAACTCCGTCTGATCGTGGCGGAGCAGGCTCTTGCGCTCATCGACGTCCCTGATCAGAAACACCAGCATCGAGTCCCAGACTTGCTCCGCCGACAGCCGCCGGAGCATCGGGCCGGTCAGCGGGAAATTCGCCCCAGGTTCCAATTCATCCCGATGCGCTCCGCTCTGATAAAGGTCCGAGTTGAGCAGCACCGCGAGGAAGGTGCGCTCATCAAAGCCCAGTCGGGCCACCGTGTGACTCAGGAACTCGAGCAATGCCGGCTGCTCCGGCCGGTTTACCGGAGACAAGCTGTCGACGGGCTCGATCAACCCGACGCCCATGACCCGCTTCCAGAGCCGATTTGCCAGGTTCAGGCCAAAGCGCGGGTTGCGCTTGGAGACCAGCCAGTCCGCCAAAGCCTCGCGCCGATTGCCCGCCGTCGCCGGGGCCTCATCTCCAAAAAGCGTCCGAAACTCCGCTGCGGTGCCGCGCGCCGCCTCATCCGCATAGTCCTGCGGAAACGTGAGAAGATGCTCCGTGTCATTGGTCAGCCGCTTCAAGTACGATGTCGTCCGGCTGACGCCTTCGCGCAGCGCCTTGCCTGCGTTCATCGCCTTCAGGCGGGCCTGCAGCTCACCCCAGTGTCGGACATTGTCGTTCGAATAGCCTACGGAGCTCCGAAGGTTGGACACTCCATAGGTATAGGCCGTGAGCTGATAGAAATCCTTCTGCGTGATGGGCTCCAGCGGATGGTCGTGGCACTGGGCGCACTCCAGCCGGGTGCCAAGAAAGACTCGCGCCATATTCGACATGTGATCCAGCGGCATGCCCATGTCGCGCAGGTAGAAGCCCACCGCGCCGTTTTCCCAGAGATACCCGCTCGCGGTGACGAGTTGCCGGACGATGTCGTCGTACGTCGTGCCCGCCCGGATCACGTTCTTCAGCCCCTCATCATACAACCGCCCC
>CAYVDZ010000798.1:0-2943 GCA_964450575.1 uncultured Opitutus sp. | reverse complement strand
ATCATAACCGACGTAGCCCGGAGGCGCACCGATCATCCGCGCGACGCTGTGTTTCTCCATGTACTCCGACATATCGAGGCGCACCATCGAGGCTTCGGTGTCGAACAGGGTTTCGGCAAGAGTCTTCGCCAGTTCGGTTTTACCCACCCCAGTAGGACCAAGGAAAAGGAAGCTACCGACGGGCCGCCGCGGATCCTTGATGCCGCTCCGAGCCCGCAGGATCGCTTCGGTCACGAGGGTCACCGCTTCATGCTGTCCGATCACGCGCTCGTGGAGCACATCTTCGAGGCGCAACAGTTTTTCCTTTTCACCCTCGACGAGGCGGGTCACCGGAACGCCGCTCCATTGGGAAACAACGTCCGCGATCTCTTCTTCGGAAACTTCCTCTTTGAAGAGCGAGTTTTCCTTCTCGTGACCTTTTTGCTCGAGACGTTTCAACTCCGCTTCGAGCTGCGGGATTCGCCCGTGACGAAGCTCCGCCACGCGATTTAGATCATAGGCACGCTCGGCTTTTTGCATTTCGAGTTTCAACGCCTCAATTTCCTCGCGCAGTTTCCGCGTTTTCTGAATCGCGGCTTTCTCTTTTTCCCACGCAAGTTTCAAGCCCCCGGCGCGTTCCTTCGCCTCCGCGAGCTCCCGACGCAGCACGTCGAGCCGGCGCTTGCTCGCTTCGTCTTTTTCCTTCGCGAGCGCCGTCTCCTCAATCTCCAGCCGAAGCACGCGACGCGTGAGCTCATCGAGCTCCTGCGGCATCGAATCCATCTCGGTGCGGATCATCGCACAGGCCTCATCAACCAGATCAATCGCCTTGTCGGGCAGGAACCGGTCGCTGATATAGCGATTCGACAGTACCACGGCGCTCACGAGCGCATTGTCCTGTATGCGCACCCCGTGATGGAGCTCAAAGCGTTCGCGCAGTCCGCGCAGAATCGAGATCGCATCCTCCACCGTGGGCTGGTCGACCATCACGAGCTGGAAGCGCCGCTCGAGGGCGGCGTCCTTTTCGATATACTTCCGATATTCGTCGAGCGTGGTGGCACCAATACAATGGAGCTCACCACGGGCGAGCATCGGTTTCAACAGGTTGCCCGCATCCATCGCGCCTTCGGTTTTACCCGCGCCAACAATCACGTGCAGCTCATCAATAAATAAAATAATCCGCCCGTCACTTTGTTTAACCTCAGCGAGCACGGCCTTCAGGCGCTCCTCGAACTCGCCGCGATACTTCGCACCCGCCACCAGCGCCCCCATGTCGAGGGAGAAAATCGTTTTGTCCTTCACGCCTTCCGGCACATCGCCGCGCAAAATCCGCTGCGCCAGGCCTTCCACGATCGCCGTCTTACCCACGCCGGGTTCACCGATTAACACCGGGTTGTTCTTCGTCTTGCGGGACAGAATTCGGATCGTTCGCCGGATCTCCTCATCCCTTCCGATGACCGGATCAAGTTTCCCTTGGCGCGCCTGCGCCACCAGATCGATCCCGTATTTCTCCAACGCCTGATACGTCGCCTCGGGATTGTCGGTCGTCACGCGCTGGGCACCGCGCATGTCCTTCAGGGCCGCCAGCACTTTGGACCGATCCAACCCGAAACTCTTGAATAACGTCTTCAGCGCGTCCGGCTTCCCCACATCGAGCAGCCCGAGAAAAAGATGCTCCACCGAAACAAATTCATCCTTCAGCTTTTCGGCTTCCTGCTCCGCTTGGGTGAGCACCTCGTTGACGGCCTGGGTGACGTAAATCTTGGACGTATCCACCGCGCCACTCACTTTCGGCAGCCGTTCCACTTCGCGCTCGACCGCGAATTGGACCGCGCTGGCCGTGATATTTAGTTTCTCCATCAGGCCAGGAACGATTCCCTCCTCCTGCGCGAGCAACGCCGACAGCAAATGCCACGTGTCGACCTCGTTATTGGAGTGACGACGGGCGATGTTCTGCGCGTCGGTGACGCCTTGGCGCGACATCTGGGTAAGTTTGGCGAAGTCCATGATTCATCCTCTCCGCATACCACGGGCCAATCGGCTCTGAACCGACATCACTCGTAAGCCACCGGGTCGAGTGTGACACGGGTGGTCAACCTGACCCGCTCCGTGCCACTTTGCCCATCCAGAAAAACACCCGGGCTCCCCCGGGAAACTTCCGCCGCTCACGCCTCCCGATTCATCTCCTCCGCATATTTCAACCCGAGCAAAACGAGTTCCGGAACAATCTCGTCAAACAGTTCACCCGGTTCAAGCAGGCGCGCAAAGCCCCCGGTCGCGACCACCCGCGGCCTTTCCTCCCCAAAGGCCTCGCGTGAAAGCTCCGCGACGAGTTGCCGCACCGCGCCCACATGCCCGTGATACACGCCGGATTGAATGCTCTCGATCGTGGACCGCCCCAGAGCCGCACCCGGCCGCGCGATCTCCACGACCGGCAACTTCGCCGTCCGCCCCGCCAGTGAATCCACGGAAATTCCAATGCCGGGCATGATCGCCCCTCCCAGATAATCTCCGTCCGCCGTGACCACGTCGAAGGTCGTCGCGGTCCCACAGTCCACGACAATGAGATTACGCCGCGGGGCGCGCTGCGTCGCCCCGATCGCCGCCGCAATTCGATCGGCCCCGACTTCATGGGGGTTACGATAGCGAACCTTGAGTCCCGTTTTCACGCCCGCCTGCAATACGAAGGGATCCGCGTTAAAATACTTCAGGCACGCACTGCGAATCGGATAAAGCGCTGACGGCACCACGGAGCAAATCGCGACGCGTTTCACCGCCCGCGGATCCACTCCGTTCTCCCGCAAGACCGAGGTGAAGAACACCCCGAATTCATCCGACGAACCAAGCGGATGCGTCGTCTTGCGAAACTGGAGCCGCAGTCGGTCGTCAAACACGCCGCCGTGAAGTTGGGAGTTACCAATGTCGAGACAGAGCAGCATAAAATCATCCGCGGTCGCCTTCGTC
>CAYVDZ010000797.1:0-2943 GCA_964450575.1 uncultured Opitutus sp. | reverse complement strand
ATCGCGTGGGGCTGTCGGAAAGGAACCAGCGCGCCCATTCGACGTAGGGTCCGCCGTCGGGCAGCGCGGCGATTTCGCGGCGGAGACTCTCCATCTTCGCGACCTCATCGGCAGCGCTGGCGATCTGGCCTTCGCTGGTCAGCCGCCGGCCCGCGCTCACGGTGGCGAGACGGAGAAGCCATGCCGGGGTCGGCGCGCCATGCCCGTCGGGTGGCGCGGCCCACAGGCGCACGGTCTGTTTTCCGTCGAGGCCCCTGGCAAACGTCTGCAAAAATCGTCCATCGGGACCATAGGCCGCGATGTTCATTCTCGCGCCTTCGTGGTCTAGCAACTCAGTCAAAGGCTGGCCCGACCGCACGTCCCAGACCCGCGCGGCCCCGCTTCTGGTCGGCGTGATAATCCGCGTGGAGTCCGGGCTGAAGTCCGGTTTCCAGGCGCTGCCTTTCTGCAGCAACAGCGGACCGGCCGGCGCGCCGGTGGCCGTTTCCCACGGTTGGACCGATCCGTCTGCCGAGGCGGTCGCGTAATACCGGCCATCCTCGGAGAAGTCGATTCTGAGGACCTCGGCGCGATGGGCCTGCGTGGACCGCTGGAGTTGCCCGCTAACCGCGTCCCAGATGTGCACTCCACCCCAGTCATCGCCCGTGACGAGACGCGTGCCGTCCGGAGTGAACCGAAAGCTCGTGATGGAGGCCTTGCCCGAGATTTGAACCACGGACAATTCCTTGCCGGTGGCGACCTCGCACACATGGACCAGCCGCGTTTCCGCGTCACCCGTCATGAAAGCGATCCGCTTTTCGTCGGGGCTGATGGAGAAGGATGAAGTCGAAACGTCGAAACGACTTCCCGTCTCGATCGTCGTCACGCGCCGGCCGGTTTGGAGATTCCATATTCCGAGCTTGGCGTTCCCACTGCGGCCTTCCGCGGTCGCGGCGATCTGCCCGGTGGGATTGAGTTCAAAGTGGGTAGCGTCGTCGGGCACATCCGCCAGCTCCACATCGCGAGCGACTCCTCGTTCACCCAGCGTCCAGGCGCGCCAAGTCCTCGCTTGGTTGAGCGGCAGGGTCCGGAGGACCAGCGTCAGGCCGGCGCCGGCTTTGGTGCCGTAAGTGGAACGAATGCTTGCGGGGCCAGGAATGGTTTCGGGCAAGGGGTAACCTTCATCGGTCTCGCGTCCCGATGCGGCATCGAAGATCCGCACGCGTTTGGTCGTGAGCCAGAAGAGCCGGGTGGGCGCACTCATCGATACGTTGACCATCGCGACACTCGCGTCGCGCGGGAACAGCAGGGGCGCGGCCGGGCCGCCGCCCAATCGCATCTGGTAGGTCGCGCCGGACTCGGAAAAAACCGCCACCGTCTTTCCGTCCGGCGAAAACGCGGCCGGCGCGAACCGCTCCTGCCGGAAGGTCGGCTCCGCCAGGAGCTTTCCCGTTTGCAGATCCCAGAGTCGAAAGAGTCCGTCCACGCTGTTCGTGAAAAGAATTTTTCCGTCCGGACTTATCTTCGAGTCGTAGATTCGGCCGTCGTGGACCAAAGGCGGAAACACCGGCTTGCCGGTAGCAAGGTCCAGGACGGACGCAGTGCTGGATGAAATGCGCACCATTTGCCGGCCATCGGGAGTCAGCCAGACATCCCACGAGTATCTCAGCGGCAACGAAGGTCCAATCGCAGTGCCCGTGTCGGCATCGCAAATGAGCGCGCCGGTGTCCTGCACAACCAGCAGTCGTCGACCATCGCCGCTAAATCGCACCGTTGTGCCATATCGATTCGCTGCGTTTTCGATGGGCTGGCCCACGGGCGCGCCGTCGGGAACGGTCCACACTTGCGTCCGCCCCGCACCCTGCGTGGTCACGATCCGGCGACTGTCCGGACTGAAAGTAAAATTAGTCCGCCTGGTGGAGTCATGCGGCAACGTGGCGCGCAGCGCTCCCGTGGCGGCATCCCATACCCAGGCGCTGGCGTTCCCCGCCGCCGCCAGCCACCGTCCATCCGGACTCAGCGCGAAATCTGGTGAACGGTCGGTGAAGCGATCCGGCGGAGTGATGGGCGCAAAGCGCGGCCGGCCGGTGGCCGCATCGCACACGACAATCGTGTTGTCGGCCAGCGCGACGGCGAACACCTCGCTGTTTTTCTCCGCGAGGCGAACTCCGGAGCGGCGGATCTTTTGCGCGAACTTAATCTCGCGCTCGAGCTTCCACCCGATCGCGTCGATCACGCGCAACCCATCGTCTTCGGTCTGAACAAAAATCCGGCGTCCGTCGGCGGAATAGGCGGCACTCAAGCCGGCGGATGGCAACGCGAGCGGACTTCCCACCGGCAGGGAAAAATTATGCGCGGCCAGGGTGGTGAGGATCCGCGGCGCGATGATCGCGTTCGTGGGATCCTTGCGGCCGGCACTGACGAGGTAGGCCAGCCCGTCGCCCAGGTTTCCTTCATCGAGGAGCCGCGAGCCGAGCAGCAGGTCGGCACGGCCGGCTTGTTGCGTCGCGCTGCGTTGGGCACGAATGCCGAAAACGGCGCCGATGCTCAGTGCGACCACCGCAGTGGCCAAGCCGGCGATCAGGAAGCGATGACGTCGTGTCTGGCGCGCGGCGGCGGCGCGGGCGCGCTCTTCCCGCTCGCGCTCGTCGGCCTCCGCTGCCTCCGTGCTCGCCTGGAGGTAAGCCATCGCCTCGTCGAAGCTGCCCTCGTATTGCTCCGCCCACGCGGCATTCGGCCGGTTCGTCTGGAGCCAGGCTCGCGCGATCGAAAGCTCGGGGTCGCGGCACAGCCCCGTCCGGCCCTGCCGCCAGAGGTCGGCGCTCTCGGCGAGCCGGCGGAAGGTCCCGACGGACCGCGCCTCCTCGTCCACCCACCCGCGCAGCCGCGTCCACACGCGCATCAGGCTTTCGTGCGACAAATCGATCACGGTCGCATCGCGCAGCTCCACGTCGACCGGAGGCA
>CAYVDZ010000796.1:0-2946 GCA_964450575.1 uncultured Opitutus sp. | reverse complement strand
CGGCGAGGCTGTTTCGGAGCGCAATGTTCGCTACTACCGCACCCTCGGACTGATCGATGCACCTGAGGGCGGCACTTACAGCGAGAAGCACCTGCTCCAACTCACGGCGGTTCGGCTCCTCCAGGCTCAGGGCCTGCCTTTGCGCCGAATACGGGAATTGCTTTATGGGAGATCGCTCCAGGATCTCCGCGAGATTCGACGTCGCGGCTTGCTCGAAGTGCGCCAGGTAGCTGCGTCTTTCCGCGTGGCGCTGCCGATGGGCGATGAACTCTGGCGCGCCATCCCCCTCGACGATGATTTCCTGCTCGTGTCGCGCCGCGGCACTACACTCACCCCTGCCCAACGTGAGGCCGTTCTGCTGGCGTTGCGGATCGGCTCAGCCGTCCGGGCATCCGTACCAACCAAAAACTAAATGAAACCGCTCGCAGCTTCCGCCCACTCCCCCGCTTTCGGCCTCGTCGCCTGGCTCGAAAGTACGCGCGTCGCCCTTCCGCTCAAAGGAGTGGAATGCACGTTCCAGGTCACCGGCGTTGTCGCGTGCGTCGAACTCGAACAGATTTATCACCAGAACACGGACCGGCCGCTGGACTGCACCTACACGTTTCCCCTGCCGGCAGGCGCCGCGGTTTACCGCTGCGAACTGCATGCCAACGGCCGGGTGATCCGCGCAAAGGTGGCGGACCGGGAAGACGCCAAGCGCATTTTTCGCGAACAAAGGGCCGCGGGGCATCGGACGGCGCTCGTGGAGAAGGAACGCGAAAACCTCTTCACCCTTTCCCTCGGCAACGTGCAGCCCGGAGACGTGCTCGTCGTGCGCCTCGCTTGGTTCCAGGTGCTTGACTGTAGTGGTGGCGGATTGAGTCTGCTCATCCCCACGTGCCCGGGAATTCGCTACATTCCGGGTAAACCTTTGCTCCGTTCACCGAAGGGTGGCGGCATGTGCGATGATACCGACCAGGTACCGGACGCCTCGCGCATCACCCCGCCCCGAATCGACGCATTCCATCCCGACGCCGCCTACCTTTCCATCGCAGGGCGCCTGTCGTCGTCCGATGTCGAAGCGGGAACGGCGTCGTCGCCCAGCCATCCGGTCTGCCTTCGTGAAGCCAACGGCGTGATCGCGGTCGAACTCTTCGGCCGGGACGCGGTGCCGGATCGGGACTTTGTCCTGCGGTGGAAGGAACCGACCCGGAAGGAACTGACCCCGCAGTCGTGGCAGTGGACGGAACGCGGGGAGACCTATGCCGTCGTCCAATTGCGCGCACCGGAAACAGTCAACGTGGCCGGTGAATTTCCCCAGGATTTTTATTTCCTGATCGACCGTTCCGGCAGCATGGCAGGAAAAAAATGGGACCGAACCTGCGACGCGTTGCAGGCGTTTGTCGGCCTCCTCGGAAGCGCCGACCGGGTTTCAATCACGCTCTTTGCCTCCGACTATCGCGATTTCGCGGAGGCGCCAATGCCTGCTCCGCGCGTCATGCGTGACGAGGGATTTCAATCGATGCGATCACTGGGTGCAGATGGCGGGACCGAACTGCTGCCGGCCGTGACTCATGTACTGCAGCAGATCGCGACCCACTCGGCCGGCCACCGCACGACGGTCGTACTGATCACTGATGGCGAAGTCGGCAACGATCAGGCGATCGTTAACGCGTTCAAGGAGGTGCCGCAGGTCACGGTGCACGCGTTCGGCATCGATACGACGGTGAACGACGCCTTCCTCAAGTCACTCGCTCGCCAGCAACGAGGCGGGTGTTGGTTGCAGACGCCTGATGACGACATTACCGGCACGATCGCCGCCCTGGGCGACCGACTGCGACGGCCGGTGCTGACTCATCTTTCGGTTCCCGGTGGCTGGGAGGCCAGCCGGTCCACGTGGCCCGACCTCCACGCCCGTGAAGTCGTGACGATTGCGGTGCGAGGCAATGTCATGAACCCGCTTGAAATCACCGGCCGGCTCCCGGATGGCCGGGAGCATCGCTTCACGGTGCAGCTGGACAGTTCCGGCAGTGAAGCGATCAAATTGCTCTGGGTGAACGAGCGAATGGCAACGCTCATCGAGTCCGGACATCGCAGCAAGGCGATCGCACTCGCAATCCAGCACAACCTAATCTGCGACGGAGCGGCCTTCATCGCGTGGGACGAAGCCGAACGGAATCCAGTGGCCCAACTGGAAATCATCCAGCCAGCCATCGAACCGGCTGAGTTCACGTCGATTCAATTTATGCGTCAGTGCGCACTTCAAATGTCATCGCACTCCGCCGACTTTGAATTGGCGGACGACAGCTCAATTCCGAACTCGCACGTGCGCGAAAGATCCAACCGAGTTGGAGCGTACCCGACAAATCTGCAAAGCACGGCCGATCCGGCCGTAATCAACAGCAGGGTTTCCAGCGTTCGCGAATTCCTGCGGGCAGAAAAGCTCACCGAAGCATTCGTCGAATCTGTTGTTGCCTGGACCCTCGAGGACGGAACGCTGCAGCGACTCGATTCCCTTGAAGATGCGCTCAGACTCGTCGAGGGGCTTCGAGGCAGCTCTGCGAATCCGATATCGAGAGCCATCTTGGACCGATGCCTTCGCCAGGCACTCGAACGTTCGGCTCATGATCTTATCCAGTGGGCCGAAACCACCCGACCGGTAGTCCGATTGCTATTCGAGCTTACGCGGTCTCTGCGCAACGCCGGGACTCCCGAAGTCGTAACTGACCATCTGATCGCATGGGTAATTGAGACCGGCACTATCGACCAGGAACGAATGACGAAACTCCGGAGGTTTGTTGACTCCCTCGCTCGTTTGCCATTCTCGGCGGACTCGAAGGTGCGTCAGTGGAGAACGTTCGTGCACGAGTCGATTCCGCGGCACACGCAGGTCTGGACTGCCGCGGAATCGTGGCTCCGCGAGGGCGAACTTGCGGGACGTACGATTAACACATGACCGCACCGGAG
>CAYVDZ010000795.1:2083-2947 GCA_964450575.1 uncultured Opitutus sp. | reverse complement strand
GTAGCCAAGGTCAGCAAGGCCAGCAAGGCCAGCAAGGCCAGCAAGGCCAGCAAGGTCAACAAGGTCAGCAGAGCAGTAGTAGCAGTTCCTCGTCTTCGTCCAGTCAGTCCAGTTCCGGTCAATCGGGACCGCCCAGTGGCCAGAGTGGCGGCAGCGGTAATCCTCTAAATATCGTTTCCGCTTTGCTTCGAATGATCTTGGGAATCTAATTCGGCCGTCGGCGCTTTTTTGGGATGGTGTTCAGTCGGAGCCCAAGGCGCGCGCTTCGGGGTGGGTGATCCAATGTGGTCCGTCACCGCGCACAGGAATTCGTATGACACTGCATCGATTCAAATCGCGGACGCTCTGGCGGCCTGTGCTCTCGGTGTGCGGGTGCGGTCTCTTCTGGGGCGGGTTGATGACCATGCAGGAGGGGCGTTCGGCCGAGTTGCCCACGCTGGTCCAGGCGCTGCAGCTCGCCCAAGAGGCGTCGGCCGTTAATCAGGAGAGCGATCCGGAGACCGCCTTGGATAAACTCCAGGCCGCGGTGTTACTCCGGCCTGATCTCCCGTGGCTTTCCCATCGTCTTGCCGTGGTCCAAGTGAAGGCCGGGCAATTCGATGACGCGCGCGAGACGTTGGGCCGCTTGGCGGCGATGGGACTGGGTCTTTCCGCCTCGGAACTCGAAGACCTTTCGGTGATACGATCCAAGCCGGAGTTCGCGGACGTCATCAAGCAGCTGTCGGCCAACCTGCGCTCCAAGGGCAAAGGTGAGGTCGCTTTTTCGCTGCAGGGCGTAACCGGGCTGATCGAGGGAATCGCGTGGGGGGAATCCTCCGGCGAGTTTTATTTTGGTGACGTCAACTCCCGGGCAGTGTGGATGCG
>CAYVDZ010000795.1:0-2073 GCA_964450575.1 uncultured Opitutus sp. | reverse complement strand
AAAAAAAGACAATACGCTGCGCCGTCTGACGCCGGAGGGCGACGAGCTCCTGGGTGTTCTTGGACTCGCAATCGATGAGACGAAAGGGGCGCTCTGGGCCGCCACCTCAGCGGTGCGCGCGATGCAAGGCTACTCCCCCGATCAGGAAGGACGTTCTGAGTTGGTGGAGATCGACCTCGCAAGCGGTGCCATTCGTCAGATCATCGCAGTACCCAAGCGAACCGACGGCCATTCTGCGAGTGCGCTGGGTGATCTCGTCCTCGACGCCAACGGCGGAATTTTCGCCACGGATCGTGGGGAGCCCGTGATCTGGTATTTGCCTCCGGGCGCTAACGCCATGGAGCGATTTGCCGAAAGCCCGGAGTTCGTGTCGTTGCGGAGCCTCGCGCTGATGGATCGCGCGTTGATTGTAGCCGATCACTTGAACGGTCTCTTGCGCGTCGATCCTAGTGATGGATCCGTGGAGCTGCTGGAGTCGCCGCCGGACGTAACGCTGGTGGGGATCAACGGACTGGTCCGAGCCTCGGATGGCGTGCTCCTGGCGTTGCAAGGCGGAGTAAATCCGTCCCGGGTTTTGCGGATCCAGCTGGATTCACATGCCTCAGCCGTCACATCGGTGACGGTGCTCGAATCCGGCCACCTTACGATGTCCGCGCCATCGCTCGGATGCATTGGAACCGGAGGCGATCTGTTCTTTATCGGAAATGCTCCTTGGTTCCGCTTCGAACAAACGGGTGGTCAACTGACGGCACCCCGGCCCGTCCCAGTGTTCAGAACCAAAGTTAACGCGGGCGGGCGATAAACGTTGAGCGGGCGAACTTCGCGTTCGTGCCGATCGCCTAGTCCGGTCCGCGATAGCTCTTAAAGCAGAAAGCGCGAGCGGGCGACCTCAGCAGGCAGTCGGACCGTACCCCTTTATCCTAAATTCGGCAGTTCAGATTAGCCACGGATGATACCGATGACACGGATACAGCGAATTGCAGATCAAGGAGCAACTGACTGCCATCAACCCGCAAGGTGAAGGGTTCGAAATACAGAATGCCTTGGTAATCTGTGTGCATCTGTGGAATCTGTGGCTTCAACTGCATTTTCTAGGTTTATAGATCCTGAAGCGCGATAAAGGCACCGCCGTGAATATAGGTAATCGTGCGCATCAGGTTGGCGTACTTCAGCCCCGTGTTGCCCATCGAAAATGAATAGCGGATCGTCGTCGGAAAACCGATCGCGTTGATGACCACCTGGCGGTCACCGTTTTCGTCGGCGGGGTTCATATTATCGAGCGCGCGGATCACGGGATCAGCCGTTTCGATGAATTCATCACCGAAAACATAAACGCCCATGCGCATTTTCTCGTTCTCCTTGTCATGGAGAAAACGGATGGCGTTGTAGATTCCGGGAACAGGATTGCTAATGGAATCTTGATTATACCGGCGTAATGTCCGCCGAATCTGATCGCGCAGGGCGGGACTATCCGGAATCCACCCATCCGTGCCGGTGGCTCGGCGTCCGAGAATAAACCGTCCATCGCCGTCAAGTAGCTGCAAACCCTCGAGCTGCGGATACGAGTCGAGCACTTCGTCGATCTTGCGAATGACGATCGGCCAAAGTCCGCCGTGCGTCGGGTCGCGCATGGATCCCGACGTGTCGATCACGAATGCGATATAATTATTGCCGACGGGAAGACCCACGGGGGTCGGCTTAACTTGGGGCAGGAGTTCGATTTCAGGCTTCTTCTGACGGGCCGCGATCGCCCGCTTGAGCTCATCGGTGTCCACCAGCATGGCCTGCAGGCCGCTCTTCTCTTTTTGCAGCTGACGATCCATTTCGTCGAGCATTGCCTGGACTTCGGCGTTGGTCATTTTCGCGACCGTCAACCGGTTCGAGACGCGGCGTTGGTCCTGCTGAACCTCGTTCTTCTTCGACTCCAACTCCGTGAGCTCGGCCAGGCGGGCGGCAAGGACGCGGCGCAGCGCCACCAAATTCTCAAGCTTATCTTTCTCCCGCGAACCAATGGTGAGAACGAAAAGGAGAATGATCGCTCCGAATCCGCAGCAGATGCAGTCGAGGAACGAC
>CAYVDZ010000794.1:0-2950 GCA_964450575.1 uncultured Opitutus sp. | reverse complement strand
TCGCCACGGGCGTGATTGCAGCGGGCGCGATCATCTATAACAACTTCAAGAACACCCAGGAACAACTTCAGGCCCGCTTCGACGAGATGCAGCAGCAGGCCCTCCGCAAGCAGCTCGCCACAGGCAAGACGAGTGTCGAGGAACTGCGCAAGCAGGGAATGACGGATGACCAAATCCGGGAACTCATCATGGGAAAACAAATCTTTCCGAACGAGCAACCCTTTGATTTCGGCGGTCCGAAGTTCACCATTTCGCAGGCGGGAAAGGCCGGCAACGAACCAGACCTCGAAACGCTGAAGCGCGCCGCCGAGATCCGCAAGCGGCAGTTGGAAGTGGAAAGGGAGTCCCGGCAAGCCGCCATCGAGGCGGGGGTCAAAGGTCAAGCGGGCTTCGCTCGCGAAATCGCGGAGATAAACGCGCAGGTCCAGAAGTGGACGACGTTCGTCGATGAGAAAGGCGTCGAGCGCCGGATCGCGTTGACGCGCACGGCTTGGCAGAACGTGCTCGATCAGTTGTCGGCCCGATGGACCACGTTCAAGGAAAAACTCCTCAAGGACAATCGCGAGCATATTGCCGAATACCTCAAAGACGAAGAAGAAGCGGCGAGGAAGCGATTGGGATTCGAGACCGAGTTATTCCAGCGCAGGCTTCAATACAACGAGGAGATCTCGCGGCGGAACCTCGAACATCTCGAAAAGCTGCTGGGTGTGGAAGAGCAGCGCGCGGGCATTGATCGGGACTCGCGCCTCCGTGCTGTCGAGGCGGTAGATGCCCAGACCCTTGAACAGAAGGTCGCCGTCGAACAGCGGAAGGCCGCAATCGAATTGGATTACCTGGGGCGCGTCCACGAAATCAAGATGCGCCTGTTCGATCTCGAAACTTCGCGCATGGTGTTGGAGGAAGAGGCGAACCTCAAGCGGCTCGGGTATCGCGCCGACGAGGTTAAGGCGCGGATCGGGGAACTCAGCCAGCAACGCGAGGAAATTCGGCAGGCGAACCAGGAGGGCACCGACGCCGCCATCGACGCGGCGCGCCAGAACGCCGCGAACCGGACGGCGGGGATGATCCGCGACCACAACCGGCAGGTGTTCGACTCCTTCAAGCGGCAGGCCGAAGGCGTCTTCGATGCGCTACTCACAAAGTCGCAATCGATCTGGTCGGCCATCGGAAACTCGTTCAAGACAGCGCTGCTCACCGCCATCAAGGACGTGGTCTCCTCGCGCGTGGCGGCGATGCTAATGCAGTTGTTCACCGGCCAGAAGGTGTCGTTCGCGTCCGGAGGATCGGGTAGCGGCGGAATACTGGGCGGCATCGGCGGGATGCTGGGCGTCGGCGCGATCCCCGTGTTCGGCGCAGGCGGCGGTGGGCCGATTCCCGGCGGCGCGGCTGGTGGATGGGGTACGCCACCGTTTGTTCCTAACGGCGGTGGAGGTGGCGGCTTCAGTGGCGCGACGACTGCAGCAGGGGCAGGCGGGTTGTTCTCCAAGGCCGGTTTGGCTGGCACGCTTACGAATCTGAAATCCTTCCTCGGCATTGGTGGAAGCGTGCAGTTGGCTCCGGGCGTGGCCACCACGTGGCAGGCGGCGACCCTCGGCCAGAAGCTCTCGTCCATCGGCAAGTCGAACGCGGCGCTTATGGGAGGCGCACTGTTGGCGCTCGATGGGCTGCGGCGCGGCGGCAAGATTGGCCTCGCTGAAACCACGGCGGGCGGCGCGCTGATCGGGTTCAAGTATGGTGGTCCCCTGGGCGCGGCCATCGGCGCTGGGATCGGGTTCGCTGCCGGTATGGTGCGCCTGTTCGTGAAGGGCGCGCAGGAAAAGGCCCGCGAGAAGATCAAGGCGACCTACGGAGTCGATATCTCCGACAAGGGACTCCTGAAGCAGATCGTCGATATCGCGAAGCAGGGCTTCGGCGGCAATCTCGACGTGGCCATCCGGGGCCAGCAGATTCGCGACCTCGTTGAGTGGTACGCAATGAGCACCGGACAGAAGCCGACCGGCATGCCTGGCACCGCGCGTTCGCTCGATCTGGTGCAGTCCGGCGGCTCGCTCTTCCAATCCGTCGGGTACTCGAACGGGACCGCTCGCCCCGGCTTCGGAGGGCTGCCGACGCTCGACCGGATTGGCGGCGGCGTGCCGTCCGGTGCTGGAAATGTCGTGATCCAGTTGGACGGTCCGGCGACGACCGCTTTGCTACGCGGCGAGGCGGTCAACGCCATCGTCGAGAATCCCCGCGCCGTCCAGGACGCGACGATGAACGCCGCGCGATCCAATTCCGGGCGGCGGCAGATGGCCACGCTCCAGATGAGTCCCGAATTGCTGACGAGTTGACTATGCGGACCGCTCTTTTTTCAGGGCTTCGTGCAAGAGCATCTTTATATAGGTCTGGTACGGAAGCCCCTTCTCGTGCGCGAGATCCTGGGCAGTCTTGATGTCAGGCACCGGAAGCCGCATGGTAACGGTCTTCAATGGCACCGCCCGCCTCGCTTTGCCGGACTTCAGCGCGCATTGCATGATCTCCGTGGCCGCTTCCGGATGGCTGTCCCACCACTGGGCCTCTTCGGCTTCGGTGCGGAACTTTGGAATTGCGATTTGTTTTTTGGGCATGCTCATTTTCCCTCGAAGTACATTCGTTGCTGTTGCTTGGTCATCGCGTAGGCCGTGACCACGCGGATCTTGCCGCGCCGTTCGGTATATAGGATCGTAAGCAGCCGCCCTGATTTGGCGCGCCCAAAACAGAGCATCCGCTTTTCACTCTCATGTGGTTGAACATCGGCTTCCAACGGCTCGATCAGGACCGCCTCTTCGGCTTCTTCCGGGGTGATGCCATGCCTTGCTATGTGCTTCAAGTTGGCGGCGTCCCAATCGAACTCCATGCTTTACATGGTAAATACATGGTAAAGGAAAGTCAAGGTTGATCCGATGCCTGGCTCCATCCAGAACGCCGCGCC
>CAYVDZ010000793.1:0-2970 GCA_964450575.1 uncultured Opitutus sp. | reverse complement strand
GGCAGCTGAACGCGTGGCCCACGCAGAGTCGGCGGGCCAGCGCTTTGAATCCGGCGGCAATCATTTCGTCGACATCGCGGATCGCGCCATCGGTGATGGTGCCCACGCAGCCAAGCGCCCGATGGATATTGCTGTTCACTTCACCCCAAAACGCGCCAGCCACCCGCGGCTTGTCGAGATCCTGCACGACCACAATTTTGGGGCCGGGAACGCTTGCGACATAGGCGCGATAGTCGCTCCACGCGGACGGGTTGTTACGGGGATGCGCGCTGTTTCCCGGCTCCACCACCACGGTGATGGCAAATCCTACCATCGGCCCCATCTGCGGCATGAAGTCGCGGGTCTCCTCCTTGTTGAATGCTTCCTTGGACGCGTCGCTCCGGGTGATTTGCTCCCACCCGTTGTAAACGGTCGGAGTATTCCAGCGCTTTAACCGCAGGAGCGCGGCATGGGTGAGGCGTTCAGTCGTCGGGGACGGGATTGTTTTCGGAATCATGATTAGCGGACTCGCTGCGGTAGGGAGCGAAAGCCGGCGACATTGCCTCGGGAGGCTGAAACAGCAATGAGCCGACTCTGGCGAAAAAAACTGACCAGTGCAGACAGCTCAAAACGGCGGCGCATCGCACAGCGATTCGCCGGCAACGGCCCGTGGCATCAGCCGGACCTGTCGCACCGCCGGCGCGGCGCCGCCGATCATCGCCAGGAGCATTCGAGACAGCCGGCGGGCGAATGCGTCCGGAGTGATTGCGTAACGCGCAACGATCGGAGATAAAAACTCCAGCAAGTGGTCGCTGTCGCGGCTGATCAACGCGACATCCTGACCGGGTTTGAATCCGAGCCGCGACAATTCCGTCGCGACTGCGAGGACATTGAGTGAACGCGCGACGATGAAGCCGGTGGGCCGTTGCGTGAGCCGCATTGTCCGGGCGAGCGCCCGGCGAATGCCAGCCAACGTTCCATCGTGGCTCACGAGCAGAGAAGTAACCGCGCTCCCGCGGTGCGCGCCGATCGCCTCTTCGAATCCCAGCCGTTTCGCCTCGTCCCCGGCGGGTAGGGGGCAGGAGAGCACGAGAGCGATTCGGCGGTGGCCGCGAGCGAGGAGTTGGCCGGCGGCATGGCGGCAAACCGCCCGGTTATCCACATCGATCGCGGGTAGATCGACCCCGGCGTGCGGTGAACCGGCGAGCAGGCAGGAGATCCGATGGCGGGCGAACCACTGCTGCATTGGAAGGGAGGATAGCAGCAGCAGCCAGGTGTCGGCCGGCCGCTCCCGCACGCATCGGGCGAGATCCCGTTCCGGACGCGTCGTGAACTATCGCCACAGCGAGGATACCCAAGTGGTCGGCGCCTACAGTGCGGACGGAGGGCGGTCGTGGATCCCGGTGGAAATGGCGATGAGGTATACCGCGCCGCTCATCGTCGTCGCGGGGCTGCACCGTGTCGTCGAGAACGGCGTGCCCCGCTATCTGTTCGTGCGGTACGGGATGGCGGAACCAAGGACCGCTCCCGGACAGGCGGTTTCTGCCGTGGGGCGACTGGCTCGTGCGTGGCTCCTGATCGGGCGAGCCGGTTGAGCGGGAAATATTCGGCACGGGTGCGCGTCAAGGCAGGGCTTATAAAGGCGGCGACAATGGGTATCCAGACGCCGAGTTGCTGCTGGATGGGACGATTGTCGCCGCAACCTATATCAATTATCAGGATGGACCCGAAAAGAATATTCCGTGGTCAGCATGCGGTTTCCGTGGCTGAGACCGACGAGCTCGCCGCTTTGAAATAACGCCTGCCAGTGAGTAGTGGGCCGAAGGTTCAAACGCTCAGGGGTGGCGAGTTGAGCGGCGTCGTCACCTCCGGAAAGCCGGGACACCCGGGTTTGCGCATGCAGTCGTCAGCGTGAGGTGGGCTCAGGGACCAGATGAAGTTTCGCGGCGTGCAAGGTAAGTTGAGCCACCGTTCGCAATCCCGTTTTTCGCGAGATCCGGCGCCGGACGTTCTGCACGCCGAATACCGACATGCCGAGGGAATCCGCGATTTCCTTGCTGAGCCGGCCGCGGGCTATTTCCTGGAGGACTTGGCGTTCGCGCGGCGATAATACTTCCGAGGGCGAGGGGGCCGCGGGACGCGTTTGCCGGAGCATCAAGGTGACATCGTTGCAGTAGTGTTGTCCCCCGTTCATCACGACCCGAATTGTATGTTCGAAAGCTGCAGCACCTTCGGACCGCAGCACAAAGCCCGATACACCGGCGTCCACGGCATCCCGCATGAGATCAGGGTGGGCCGAAGGACAGAAAATCACGATTTTCGTTCCGGGGCTGATCGCCTGAATCGCTCGCGAAAGACTGATCCCCTGGGTTTCCGACCACATGCATCCGTCTAAAATCGCGAGGTCGGGACGAAGCGTGCCGCACGCATTGATCCCCTCGTCGAAAGTCGAGGCGGCACTGACCACTTTGAATCCTCCCAAATGCACCAGGTAGTTAATGGTGAGCTGGCGGATCGAGGTAACGCCGTCCACGACGCAGACAGTCGTCGATACCGCGGTGGTTTCACTCTCGGACTCGGTGCCCGGGAACGGCTCGCCGGGAACCGTCAAGGTCGATGATGACAGTAAACCACCTCGTTTCATGGACGGCTTTTCTGGTCTAGCCTCCGCCGAATTCAATCCTTGCGTGCCCAATGAAGCGTATGGGGCAATAATTGATTGTCCGTAAATGAGATCAGTCCGCGCCGACGTTGACGCGAAGTTGTGAAAAGGGCTCTGAAGACCAAATGCCATTCATTACTAAACGGCATAACTTCCAACTACTTGACCGCCTGCCAACCCGCGACGGATTGATTTCCTCCCGACGCCCGTCCATGCAAGAGGGTGCATTGGCTGTAACTGCATGATCCTGGCGGACATCCTAGCGCCGGCGATTTTCCCAAACTGTCGGGATGATCAAATTCGAGGGCATCTCGCCCTCGAGCACAGCC
>CAYVDZ010000792.1:0-2972 GCA_964450575.1 uncultured Opitutus sp. | reverse complement strand
CAGTCACGAGATCATTCAGATCGGTTGCAATGAGTTGAACCTTAAGCTCATGTCGTAAATGACCAAGCCGGCTCGTCAAATGGTTGATGTGGCTGACGGTTTTACCAATCCCCCGCAGCGCGTCCGCCCGGAATTCCGGGTCGTTATAATGGATCGGCAGGTTCTGCAACATCAGCTTCAGCGTGGAGGCGGCGTTCTTCAGATCGTGGACGAAGAAGGTCGCCATCGTCTGAAACGCCTCCAGCTCCTTGGACTGGAGCTGCTTCTGGGAGAGCTGAACGTTAAGCAGACTAGCCGCCGCGTGGTCGGAAATGCACTTCAGCATGTCAAAGTCCTCGAGCGAGAACCGAATCCCACTCACGCGATCGC
This sequence comes from uncultured Opitutus sp., assembly GCA_964450575.1. GTDB lineage: Bacteria > Verrucomicrobiota > Verrucomicrobiia > Opitutales > Opitutaceae > ER46. The sequence goes on along the minus strand of CAYVDZ010000792.1, from coordinate 2,603 downwards.
CGATCGTGATCAAACCCATCACCTCGCCGCGACAGACCAGAGGCAGGGCGACGCGGTTGCCTCCGTTCGCGAACTCACTGGTGTGCCAGCGCCGGAGGGCTTCCGCCCAATCTTGGGAAATTTCCTCGAAGTCGATCGGACGAGGATTGTCGCGGAGAAACTGCATCACGTGAGCCGACTCGTCGGCCCGGGGCTGCTGGTCTCGCGCTGCATCCTTGGAGACCGACGTGGACGCGGTCAGGTTGAGGGTTTCCTTGTCATCCACGATCCAGAGGGAGACTGATAACGCCTGAAACATATCGGCGATCAGGGTCACGATGGAGTGGGCAAGATCGGATTGTTCGACCCGTGAAGCCGTGGCCTCGGTAAACTTTTTCCAAGCGGCTTCGTAGTCGTGGAGCGGCCGCTGAAAGTGTCGGCTCACAAACCGGCGGAGTGCCAGGCGGAGGCGGTCGGATTGCAGCAGGATCGTGAGAACGACGACGGCGACGAGAACAAGGAAGGCCTTGAGGGCGAAGGCCGCATCGCCTCCGATATAGGACGCGAACTGGGCGAACGCGGCGAGGATCAGCAGGTAGATCCCGGCCAGCAGAACCGCGAGGGAGTTCTGGATGACGGTGCGCGACGGATAGACGTGCGTTTCGAAATGTCCGCTGCGGAAGAGGGAGCGAAGGAATAACGGGACGGCGACAATGAGCGCCGCCGAGTTTACGGTTTCCAGCGAAGGATCGATTTCCCGAAACAGCAGGGCCTGGCTACTGGTAAAGATTCGGGCGGTGGCCATCACGCCCACGCCCAGCAGCATGAACTTGATCCGCCACCGGATCGTGCCGACCGCGGCGCGAAACGTCCGCTCGAGGTTCATTAGTACCAGGACGCACCCGGTGAGCACCACGATTTGTGTCAGGATGCCAAGCCAGCCGAGCCGAAGGAGCGAGCGGGCGATCGTCCCATCGGGTTGGATCGCTCCGATAAACTCGTTTCGTCCTGCCACGAGCAGGACCGCCGGAATCGCCACGACGGCGACGGTGAGAGTGGCCCAACGCAGATCCCGGCTCTGCCGGGAAAACGTGAGGCTAAACCAGAGCCAGATCCCCGGCAGGATTACGCCGCCCAATTGGGCGAGAAACTGCCATTTGAGAAATGCGGCTGCGGACGTAGCACCGAGACTTAGGCCACTGAAAAGAGCGGTCGCGGCGGCAACGATCATGCCGCCGACATACGTGAGACGCGGCGCATTGAGCTTCGCCTGGATCAGAACGGCCAGCCCCAAGCCGCCTGCGCAAAACGCACCCACGTAAGCGAGAAGGGAAAGGAGGTTGGTGTTCAAGGGGGATGAATGGCACGCTAATACCCGGGTGAATAGTTCGCCGCCCGTTGATGGTCGGCCGAATCGATCGGCAAAGGAGACGACAAAACCAGAGCTGCTTTTACGCGAGTCAATATCGTAACGATGCCGCTAGAGTTGCATTGGTACCGGCCTGACGTGTGTCTCTGGGTGTAAACGTTCATGGTCTGGAGTTCAGGTGAAACCTAATCATCCGTAAACTTTGCCGACAATTGTCGGGAAAGTTTACATTTTTAAGATGCAATTATCTCGACGACGATTTTCACCAAAATTTATAACTTGTTGAATAAGAGCAAAAAAAATCTAATTTAGCGTAAATTTTTTAGTTGGCATGAGGATGGCTATAAGAGTTTCAGGCAGAGTTAAATTCGACATCTCAACCCAAAGCTCAAAATGAATTATCTAAAAACAATCGCACTGAGTCTCGCTGCCGCGAGTCTCCTCTCACTTCCAGCACGCGCTGTGAATATCAGCGGAAGCATTGGCTTCACTGGCACGTACCTCCAGAATGGTGGCATACCCGGTGATTTGTCCACGGCTACGTCGATGACCATCACGAACGTCGGAATTGCGCCATTTACGGCTTCCGGCGACCTTGCACTTGCATCAGCTCCTCTTACCTTCGTTTCGCCGATTGGCGTAAATAGCAACCCCCCGTCCATTGTTGGTGTGAACCTGTGGACGGTAACCGTGGGAACTGACATTTTCTCATTCAATGTATCGACCTTCGCCCAGACTTTTCAGTCGGCCATCCAATTGAATCTGGCGGGTACGGGAGTTCTGTCCGGTGGTCTTTTTGATCCGACTCCCGGCGCGTGGCAGCTTGGCTTTGGTAAGACGGGTTCGGCCTTCACATGGCAGAGCACTAGCGCGGCTAATGTCCCTGATGGTGGATTCACGGTGATGCTCCTCGGGTTTACTCTCGCTGGTTTGACCGCGATGCGCCGTCGTTTGGCTGCCTAATCCAGTTCGAGCGCCTTTCGTTAATTCAAGCGGACAGGGGAGAAATCCCCTGTCCGCTTTTTTGTTTTTCCGCGGCGACCCCGAAAGGGTGGGCGACCCCGAAAGGGTCAAACCCTAATGTCTGTGAATCTGCGCATGCACGAACCGATTTTAGCGTTGCAGGGCGACCCCGAAAGGGTCAAACCCTAATGTCTGTGAATCTGCGCATGCACGAACCGATTTTAGCGTTGCAGGGGTCGGCGGCACCCGCCGCACACGTTCCTGACACAAGATGCGTTTTTCGATCATGGTT
>CAYVDZ010000791.1:0-2981 GCA_964450575.1 uncultured Opitutus sp. | reverse complement strand
TGGAATCGCCCACGCGGCCCAACGGTGGTTCAAGCTCAGACCCGCGCGGCGGTTTACCCGCGGTGGTGCCTGGAATGGCTACATCTCCACGGGGAGCCGCGATCACTGGCTGGCCCGGCGCCGGAGCGCGGCCACGAGGCTGCGTTGTCACGACGGTCCGACGGGAGGGAATTCCGCGACCACCCATGTCGCTTGTCCCCACGATACACACTTCGACGCGACCCGGCATGTCTTCGTCGATCACCGCTCCCATGATGATATGCGAATCCCGCCCGAATTGATCGGTGATGGCGGTCATCAACTCATTCACCTTGGGCAACGTCAGGTCCGCGCCACCTAGAATATTCACCAACAGCCGGTCGGCCTTGCGCGAAAATTCCGGCGTATGCAGCAAGGGACAAAGCTTCAGGCTCGCGATCGCATCCGGGACTGCGTTCTCGCCTGAACCCTCGCCCAGCCCAAAGAGCGTTTTGCCACCCCGATGCTGAAAAGCCTGCCGCAGGGCAGCAAAGTCGAGATTGATCAGGCCGGTCTTGAAGAGCATCGCCCAAATCGATTTCACGCCGCGTCCGATCCACTCATCGGCCCGCGCAAACGAATCGAGCACGGTCTCGTTTTCCGCTGCTTCCTGCAGGAGTACGTCATTCGGCAGCGGAATCACCGCATCGCAAACGCCCCGGAGCGCGCGCAATCCTTCCTCGGCCTGCTTGAGTCGGCGCCCACCTTCAAAGCTGAACGGCATCGTCACAAACGCGATCACGAGCGCGCCGGTTTCGGCCGCGATTTCCGCCACCACCGGCGAAGCTCCGCTGCCGGTGCCGCCACCCATGCCGGTGACGAGAAACACGAGGTCACAGTCCTTTACGACCGCCGCCACCTTCTCCCGATCAGCCTCCGCCGCTTCGCGTCCCAGATCGGGGTCACCGCCCGCGCCGAGACCGCGGGTGACGCTCATCCCGATTAAAACCTTGTCCTGCACCGGCGAACTCGAGAGCGCCTGATAATCCGTGTTGATCACGGCCATTTGCAGCCGCTCGAGATTCTCCATCTTCAAACGGTCGACCGCGTTGGAGCCGGCGCCACCCACACCAACCAGTTTGATCGCGATACTGCGATCAGTGAGCAAGGAGTGCTCAAGGGGAAGTTCGTTCAAATTCATGGCCGTCGGTTCAAGCGTTGGCAAAAAGACGTTTCATTCCGGTCAGGAAACCGCCACTCCGCCGGGGCGGTGCAGCTTTCTCCGCCTGCGAACTTACCCCATAATACAGCAAGCCCAAGGCAGTATGATAACCCGGGTCGCGCATCGCTTCACTGACCCAAGTCGGAGCCTCGCCGAGATGCGCCGACACCCCAAAAATTCGCGCCGCCGCATCCGCAATCCCCGGCAATTTGGCCGTGCCACCGGTGAGCACGACCCCGGATGCACATGTTTCCGGAGAAAACGCATTGCCCAACTTCGTCTTCACCACGTCCAAGAGTTCCCAGGTTCGCGCGGAGGTAATCTGCTCGATCGCCTGCTGCGGGAACTGCCGGTCGCCAATCGCAAAATTACCATCGAGCCAGACTTTCTGGGCCTTGTCCTTGGTGTGGATGCTCGCCCGGCCATAACGCAGTTTCAATTTCTCCGCCTGGCCCTCGGTGAGACGCAGACCAATACTGAGATCGTTGGTCAGATGCGTCCCGCCCACCGGCACCACACCCGTCGTATGCGGAGCCCCGTCGCGATAGAGCACAAAATCCGTCGTGCCCGCGCCGATATCAACGGCCAGCACCCCATGTTGCCGCTCCTCGGCCGTGGTCACCATGTGGCCCGACGCCAGGCTCGCCAACACGAGTTCGCGGACCTCGAGATTGAAGCCGCGGATCACATGAATGTTATCCGCCAGCCGCTGTTCCTGACCATGCACGGTCCAGTACCCCACATCGAGCCGCTGACCCACGAGATTCTCGGGATTACCGGGGATCAAGCGGCCATCCACCCGAAACGGCCGCCGGATATTATGCACCACCATGCGACCACCCGGCAGCTCCTTGGCCTTCGCCAATTCACAAACGGTCCGAACGTCGCCCGCATCGATCAGGTTGTCGGAGGACTTCACGTTAACCGCCGCCTCATTATAAAAACCTTCAAGATGGCCACCGGTCTGCGCGAGAAACACCAGATCGACCCGCTCCCCCGCGTCGCGCTCCGCCTGCTGCAGCGCGCTGTGCGTCGATTCACTGGCGGCCTTGTAATCGACCACCGTGCCTTTGATCACCCCGCGCGAGGAACACTCCCCGCGACCGATGATGGCGAGTTCACGGCCAGTGTATTCACCGATCAGGACGGTGATTTTCGAGGTGCCGATTTCGACGGCACCGATGAAGTGGGTTCTAGAGTTCACGTTATTACTTCGAAGGTGGAAAAATATTGAATCCCGGCGCAAAGGCCGGGCGTTCCGCATCGCGGTCTGTTGGTATCAGCTCAACCATGACAGGAACTTCGCGCCCGAGCGACAAATCGATGCGCGCCCGCGCCACCGGCATCGCCGCCAGCTTTTCAGTCATGTAATCAAGCTTCGCCAACTGCAGAAAAAAATCCATCCGCCCCGAGAAGATGATTGTCGATCCGTCTTTCGTGGTTACCTCGATCTCCCGATCGGCCTCCAGCCGTGCCAGTGACACGACCTGCCAGGACCGGTAGAGATGCTCCGCTTCGTATTGCGCCCGCGCCAGCAGATCGGAAATGATGTCCATCCCCGCGATCGGCCGAAACCCCGCACCTTCCGGCGTCAGCGAAAATCCCCCCAGCCAGGGCAGCGTCTCCACCATGAGCGGATCGTAGTTACTGCCTGAATACACGACGCCGTCCCGTGCCACCAAAAACGCCTCGGGCCGTCCGGCCAGATCCACCTTGATCCGCGCCACCGGCACCCGCTCGGTGATCTGAACCATCAAACGATCCGGAAAATTGCGCGTGAGCGTCGCCGTCAGCACTTGCC
>CAYVDZ010000790.1:0-2983 GCA_964450575.1 uncultured Opitutus sp. | reverse complement strand
ACCTTGCTCTCAATCGTCGGCAGTTCCTGCGTGGTCTGGGTGCGTGCGTCGCGTTGCCGATGTTCGAGTCCGCGCTCCGGCCGGTCGCAAGTGCGGCCACGGGGCCGCTCGCGGGCGGCATGGGCCTCACGCCTTCGGGTGCGCCGCTGCGCATGGCCTTCGTCTATTTCCCCAATGGGGCGCATCAAAACTATTGGTGGCCCACCGGCGAGGGTGCCGATTTCACGCTGGGGCGCACCATGCAGCCCTTGGCGCCCTTGCAGAAGTCGATCCAGGTTTTGGGCGGTCTGGATCACAAGAATGCCACCGCTGGAAACGACGGCGCGGGTGATCACGCCCGGGCCAACGCCACGTTCCTCACGGGGGCTCGCGCTCGGAAGACCGATAGCACCGATATCGAGGTGGGTATTTCCGTCGATCAGGTCGCGGCCCAAAAAATGGGGCACCTAACGCGGTTTTCATCCTTGGAACTGTCGTGCGACTCCGTGCGCAAAGCCGGCCGGTGTGACTCCGGTTACTCCTGCGCGTATCAATATAATCTCTCCTGGGCTTCGCCTTCCGTGCCGATGGCACCGGAGCCCAATCCGCGGCTCGTGTTTGAGCGGCTTTTCGGAGCGGGTCAGCACGGTGAACGTAACGAAAATTTCCGTCAGCGTCAGGCAACGCAGAAATCGCTGCTCGATTTCATTATGGATGATGCCCGTTCGCTGCAGGGCAAACTGGGTCGCACGGACCGGGAGAAACTCGATGAGTATCTCACCGGCATCCGCGGGATCGAAGAGCGGATTCAGCGCGCCGAGAGTTTTGGCAAGCTGCCGGATCCGGCGGTCGATACGCCCGCGGGTATCCCGGCCAATTATAGCGAACACATGGACATCATGTATGATCTGCTCGCGATGGCTTTCGAGACCGACTCGACCCGGGTCGCAACGTTATTGCTGGCCGGTGACGGCACGAACCGCGCCTATCCGCAGATCGGAATCCCGGAAGGCCACCACTATTGCTCCCACCATCGGAACAACCATGAGTTGATGGAGAAGATCGGTGCAATTGATCTCTACTATATGAAGCACTTTGCGCGCTTCCTTCAGAAGCTCGAGGAGAAGAAAGATGTTGATGGCCGGTCCGTGCTGCACAATTCGATGATCGTGTACGGGTGCGGTAACTCCGATGGGAACCGCCATACGCACATCAATCTTCCCATCGTGATGGCCGGTGCGGCCGGCGGTACCATGAATCCCGGGCGTTACACGAATCTCGGCGGGAAACCCATGAGCAATGTGTTCCTCAGCATGACGGATCGCATGGGCGTTCAGGGCGTCGAACGCATCGGAGATTCGTCCGGTCGGGTGACCGCGGTCTGAGCCAGCCGGCGCAATGCCCTCGTCCCCTCGGGACGAAGGCCCGGGTTGGACCGATCCTCTGGATCCTCGCTGTTTCGTTTTCTTCGTTACCTTTTGTTCAATTCCGATGCGTACCTGCCTCGCGTTTATCCACTGAAACCAGCGAAGATCAGATTTCAGGGTTCGGAAAATTAGCGCTCATGAGCGAAGATCAGCGTTCCCTCCTGCCTTGGTCTTTCCGTCTCGTCCGTAGATTCTGTGAGTGGAGCCGGCGCGTTTTCCCAGTGCTGGATCGTGACGGAAAAGACAGGGAGGAACGCTAATCTCCGCTGATCTCCGCTCATCTATCCCGCCCGGAATGAACCTCTGGGATCAGATTTCAGGGAAAGCGCTGCCGAGGATCCTTTTTGGACAACGCGTGGCCTCCCGGGCGCGCCGTACTTTACGATTACCGCTGCGGCTGGGGGTTAAACCAGTCCATGCCCAATTTCTCCTGCAAGCGGATCCGGTTCTCGGTCGAGCCTTGGAAGACGTCGTAAGGGAAACTTCGGTACGCGAGCATTTCGTCGTACGTACCGGCGCCGGTCACGGACTCGAGTTCGAGACCGGCAAGGTATTGCAGGCGCAGGTTGCGATCGCGGTTGATCTCCGCCGCCGCGAGCCACTCTTTCAGTTCCGCCGCCCGGCCAGTGTAAGTCGCAAGCAGATCCAGGGAGGATTCAAATCCCAAAACATCCAGCGCGGTGCGAATGCGGTCGTGCGCCGGGTGGTCGAGCCGCTCTTGCAGCGTCTCCAGATTGATCGTGAGGGGCTCCGCGTAACCCAGGACAACCGTGTCGTAGCCGAAGCCTTCGTCGTCGTTCGCCCAGATGCTGGCGTGGGGAAAGACCGAGAAAAGCGTCGCCAATTCGCTTTGGACCACCGCACGGTTGGATTCATAGAGCGGAACCCACTGGGTGAAGAGTCCTCCCGGTTGGAGACGTTCGCGACAGAGCTGAAAATACTCCTTTGAATATAGGACCGCTGAGCCTTTGACCCACGGGTGAATGGGATCCGACGTAATCACATCGAATTTCTCCTGGGTCGTCGCGATATAGTGCCGCGCATCATCATAGATGATCTCCACCCGGGGATCACGCAGCACGTCATGATTTTCGTCCCGGAAGTAGTGCGCGACCACCCGGGGGATCAACGGCTCGATTTCACAAATAACGATACGCTCGATCGAGGGATACAAGGTGAACGTGCCGGCGGTTACCCCGGCGCCACAACCGACGATCAGCACCGATTTCGGATTCGGATGGAGCAGCGCCGGAAGGTGTCCAAGCATGCGTTGCAGTCGCATGTCCTGGTCGAGACTGGAGGCTTCCGTCTTCCCGCTGACGTGAAAAAATCGCGCGTCGCCCGCGTGGGAAACCGCGACGGTCGCGTTCATGCCTTCGCCGACATAAAGTGGAATTGCGCCAAATTCGGTCCCGGCGACGAACCGGCCATAGGCGACGAGTTGCCACGGGATGGCGGGCAGTTGCGCGCCGAGCAGCACCGCGGCAGCGGCTCCGCCAATGAGGAGGGCGAAGTCGGTCGACCGCCGGGGAAAAAGGGCGAAGCCGGCGCTTACCACCGACAGGCCAATCAAGATT
>CAYVDZ010000789.1:0-2986 GCA_964450575.1 uncultured Opitutus sp. | reverse complement strand
CGGGTGGCGGAATTGGCAGACGCAGTAGACTCAAAATCTACCGACGAAAGTCTTGGGGGTTCGATCCCCCCCTCGGGCACCACTTCTGACAGAGGGAAAGACCAAGAAAGTTCACCATTCGTGCCAGTTTCGCTGGCACGAATTGACCCGGGGCCCTCCGCCATGAGAGGCCCCAAGAAATCCGACCCATTCCGGATCCGACGGATTGTCGCCTCGGACCACGGAATCCGGTATCAGACGTTCCAAGTAGTCGGTTACCTTCACGGCCAACGAGTCCGGAAGAAATTCCAGTTTCGCGAGGATGCTCTCGGCGAGCTGAACCGACTCGCCGTTCTTGCGGCGAATTCCAGTGGGATCACCATTCAGCCGGTCAACACGCGGTTGACCCCAGACCAGGTCCGTGGTGCAGAACTGGCCATTGAAAGGCTGGGCACGCACGCTCTGAAGGACGCAATTGATTGGTTTCTGGCCAACTACCGTCCTCCGCTGGTTTCGACCACGATCGAAAACGCGGCAGCCGAGTCCATGCGCGATCGCGAGGGACAGGTGAGCACGCCGGTAGTCCGTGACTATCGAAAAGTGATGCGCCTGCTCTTGGAGGGTGTAATTGAAACTGATGTCAGCGTGGGGGCGGAAATTCAGGGCGATAGGTTTGGGAATGGAAGGGAGGCGAGAGCAGCACTTTGAATTTTGCGGTAAACATTCCCGGGCGGGTTCGGCCAGAGGGGATTGGGATGAACCGTTCCGAACCGCCCCGCTCATCCGTCACGCCAGAGTTTTTGGCGCGACTGGAGCAGTATCCGCAATTTTGCGAGCAGTTTACCCAGTTGCTTGACGAGATGGAAAACCGCGCTGGCGCCTGCAACACCGCGGATGAAGCCGAAGACGCCGTAGTGGAGCGAATGCGAGCGCTGGGCCGGGTAACCCTGGCGCAGTGGGCCGAGCAACGCCAGGCGGGGGTGCAGCCGCCGCGCTCGATCGGCCTGCGACTCGCCAAGCGTTGGAGAAACCCGCCGCCAGCCAGAACGTGATTTTCCAGCAACCCGCCTTAAATCGTATCATCAAGGAAACCCAAGGTTATCCCTACTTTCTTCAAGAGTGGGGCAAACACGCATGGGACGCCACCGATGCGTCACAAATTACTGCAGACGATGTCGAAAAAGCCTCCATTACTGTTATCGCGGCACTTGACGAAAGCTTCTTTCGCGTGCGATTCGATCGCCATACGCCATCAGAAAAACGTTACCTTCGGGCCATGGCCGAACTCGGAGCCGGGCCGCATCGGTCCGGCGATATCGCCGAGGTGCCCGGTCGCCCCGTCAACTCTTTCGGTCCGACCCGTAATCAAGTCATTTCAAAAGGTATGATCTGGAGTCCCAACCATGGAGACACGGCCTTTACGGTGCCGCTCTTCGACGAATTTATGAAGCGCATCATGCCGACAGATGATTGGAAGGTCATCTGAGAGGCTGGATTTTAAGGCGCCGGTGATATAAATAACGCGATCAGTGGACGGCTGGGAACGCTGTGACGAGGGACCGCTCCGCTGCACTCCGACAATATACAGGCCGCGCCGGGTTGACCGGCTGCTGTTCCATTCCCGGGAGGTGAGCGCATCTCCGGTGCACTATGATCCCGTGACAAACGCCGTTCGCGCCTGCTCGAGACCGGCTTCGTAAGCCGCAATGAGTTTGTCCCAGCGTTGATTGAGCGCGTCGTCGATCTGCTTTCGCGCCGGATCCGCATCGAACCAGGCGATCGTGCGGCGGATCCCGGTCGCAAAGGACGTTTTCGCCGCAAACCCGGGGACGAAACGTTTGATCTTCGTGGTGTCGAACACCGCCGACACCGCCTTGTCGCCGAGCAACGTGCCTTCGACAGTCGGTACACACGCGATAATAAAGTCCGACGGAATATGCACGAGCTTCGGCGCCCTCACGCCTGCCGCCTGCGCCGTTTGCTCGAAGATCTGGTTCCAGGTGAGCACGTCGTCCGATGTAATATGAAACGCGTGGCCGAGGGTTGTCGGGTTGCCAAACAGGCCGATCAATCCCTGGGCGAAATCGGTGTTGTGCGTGATCGTCCAGAGCGACGTGCCGTCACCGGGAACAATCACCGGCACGCCGCGGCGCATGCGATCGATCGTGGTCCAGCTCTGCGCCCAGGAATTGAGCACGAGCGGAACCTGATCGTCTCCATAGGTGAGCGACGGACGCACGATCACTCCGGGAAAGCGGGTCGCCTGATGGGCCGCCTCGAGTTCCTGTTCACAGGCGATTTTCTGCCGCGAGTAGTCCCAGTGAGGATTGGCACGGGGCGTCGATTCGGTGATCAGGTAGTGAGCGAGGGGCTTTTGATATACGCTGGCGGAACTGATGAAGATATATTGACGCGTTGTATCGCGAAACAGATCGAGGTCGCGACGAATATCGGCCGGGGTAAACGCGATCCATTGCACCACCACATCCCAGGTGTGTCCGCGCAGCACTCCACGCACGCTCTCGAGATCCGTGAGATCGGCGACGAGCGTCCGCACGCCATCGATCGGACGCCGCTGGCCGCGATTCAGGAGCCACAGTTCGTGACCGGCCTCGAGCGTTGGTTGCGTGGCGGCGTGACTGATCACGCCGGAGCCGCCGATAAAGAGTATTTTCATAGGGAGAGAAGGTAAGAGGTGGGAACGGGAGTAGGCAGTCGGCGGAGAACGCAGCTGGTCGCGTCGTTGGTCAGATCGCTATCGTTAAGGTTTCGGTTTTCCGGTGTCCGAGAGGGACCACGCGCCGACCGGGATGCTGCGCAGCTTGCTCACGGTTTCCAGGACGGCGCGCTGGCAACGTTGCGGAGGAAGGCCGGCGAGGATATTTTCCAAGTCGTCGACGACGAGTTCACCGATGAGCGGCTGGATCTCCGGAATACTGCCGGCCCGATGCGCCTGAAGCAGCGTGTTCGACGTGAAGCGGCCGGGCTCATGGGGCGGGATCGGCTC
>CAYVDZ010000788.1:0-2990 GCA_964450575.1 uncultured Opitutus sp. | reverse complement strand
GAGCGGCGGAGATTTGACGGATTCCGTCCGACTCCAGTTTGACCGTGGGTGAGCATTCGACGAACACCTCCGGGCTCGGTGGCAACGGGGCGAGACCGGCCGGTTCGAGGGCGGCGTCGGCGAACAACTCCGGCAAATCCGGCAGGCAGACAAACGCGGCTTCATCGAGCCCGAGCAGGACGCCCAGACCTTTCCATGTGCCCGGATCCTGGCGCGAAGCGGGTGCCAACGCGCTGCCCGAAAATCCGGGAAACAGCAGGCCGCGTCGCTCGGTTTGCGTGATCCGATGCGCGGTTTTTTCCGCGTCCGTCGCGTTTTCCGCGAGCAGCGTGTACGGTCCGGGATCACCCACGCGGACAACGAAACAGCGCGCCCCGCCTTGGCGGAAGAAGGAGCGCACGGCCGCGCCGAGCCACGTGGTGAACGGGAACGCGTGGGGTTGTGGAGGACGCGTTTCCCAGGTGAACAACCGGTCGAACGCTTCGAAGCTGTCGATCGGCACCGGCACGTTCAGCAAGGGATCGTCGTCGTTGATCACGGAGCCGCGCCCGCGCCAACCCTGGTCGTACAGCCACGTCTTCAACCGGCTCGGCAACGGCGAGGTGAGCCGCCGGCCGACGAAGCCGATGAAGCACACCACGTCGGCGCGGTTCGGCGATTCCGTCCGCGCCGGCTGCGCATCTCTGAAGAGAAGACCGGACATCCTCGGGGAGGTTACTCGATGACCAGGCCCTCGGCGGAGAGAACGATTTCTTCCATCGCGACGTCGCCCCCTTTGCCCGCCAAGGTGGGGCCGGTGTATTTCAGGGGGATGACGTTTTGGAGTTTCCAGCTGCGAACGGGCGAGCCGGTTTCGTCGTTGAGGGTGATCACGACGTTGCGCTGGGCCTTGTGGCCTTCTTCGCGCGTCTGTTTGATCCAGGCGAAGAACTCGTTCGAGTCGACGACGCCGCGTTTGAGCGTGACGTCACCGACCTTGTGCATCAGCGGGATTTTTTTGACGTGGTTTTCCTTGAAGTTGCCGTTGCGATACTCGGCCACGACGGTCTCGGTCACGAGACCCGAGACATCGGAAAAGCCGCCGAGCTCGGAGCCGGGATCGATCCCGGGCGAGTTCAGGTTGACGAGGAAGTTGAAGGCGCCGTACGGAGTGGTGCGGGACATGAGAGGCGAGGGTGGGAGGTTGACGGTTAAGCCCGGGCGTCGGCGGTTTTCTGGCCGATGCGGAAGATGACAAACTCGGCCGGCTTGATCGCGGCGACGCCGATGAGGCAAATCAGGCGGCCATTATCGAGGTCGTTTTGGGTCATCGTCGATCGATCGCATTTCACGAAGAACGCCTGCTCCGGCTTGGTGCCGAGGAGGGCGCCGCTGACCCACTCGTTGTGGAGAAACGACGAGACCGTATCGCGGACATTGGCCCAAAGGCGCTCGCCATTGGGTTCGAACACCGACCATTGCGTGCCGCGGTCGATCGAGTGTTCGAGATACAGGAAGTAGCGGCGGATATTCACGTATTTCCATTCCGGATCCGACGACGTGGTCCGGGCGCCCCATACGCGATGGCCGCGGCCGGCGAAGTAGCGCAGGCAATTTATGCCAAACGGATTCAGGATTTCCTGCTCGCCGGTCGTGACGAGCCGCTCGAAGCGCAGGGCGGAGCGGACGACCTCGTTGGCGGGCGCTTTCCACACGCCGCGCTCGATGTCGCTGCGAGCATAAATCCCGCACATGAAACCGGACGGGGGGAGCGTCAACTCGGCCGGAATGCTCGGGTCGCCCGGATTGAAATCGGGATTCGGCGCGACGACCCACGGATAATAGAGCGCCGCGTAGGTGGAATCGATTCTCGCTTTATAAGCCTGAGCTTGGGAGGGCGTGCTATCCTGCGGGACATCGAGGACGGCGATGCGATAGGCCCGTCGTTTTTCCGCGTGTGCGATCAGCTTGAGCGCGACCGGTGCGCCGAGGCCCGTCAGCGCGGTGTGACCAGGTGCGGCTACAATGGAAACGCCTTCGAGCCCTTCGACGATCTCAAAGGCCTTGTCGTAATCGCCCGGCGCGGGCAGGACGTCCGTACCGCCGGTTAGCGTGATCGTTTTTACCGGACTGCCGGCATCGGGAGCAAAGGCCGTCACAAGTTCGAACGCGGTGACTGATGAGGCGACATCAAAGGCGAACGGCTGGGTCAGGGCGGCCGCCCGCGTGGGCGGGTTGACGCCGAGCAGCGTGCCGATGTAGCGCTTGTGCCGTGGATCGACGCCGAGGCCCTCGAATTCGGTCACGCGGCCGTCGGCGTCCTCGAACGTCACGTTCACGGTGACGAGGTCCATACCATCGGTTTCATTCTGCGCGACAAAGGTGTGCGCGCCATCTGCGGTCGTGCGCCAGACGCCATCGCGTTTCACGAGATAGACGGCCGGGGCGCTGTTGATTCGGAGAAAGCTGCCGTCAATCGCCTTGGCCGCCGCCGCGATCGAGGTAGCCCGGGGCGTGAGCTGCACCGCGACCGTGCCGTTACCCGCAGAGCCGGGGAAACGTGCGACGAATTTCGAAGTCTCGGCGGCCACCAGATCGGCGCTGGTGCCGAGTGTGGACGTGCCTGCGACGCGAACGACGTAAAGGCGGGCGCCGCCCTCATTGAAATACGCCATCACCGCATGCGCGATGTAGTTTGTATTGGGCGCATAGCTGAGATCGCCGAGCCCGCCATAGACGCGTTCGAAGTCGGCGAAACTGGTGACGAGATCAGGAACGCCGCCGACGGGACCGGAGCGGGTGGGGCCGACGAAGGCCGTGGTGCTCGTGCTGACGCCTTCGATGGATTTGCTCCGGAAGCTGGTCTCTTCGACAAAAACTCCGGGCGCTAAGTATTCGGGCATGGCTTTGTGGATGTGGATTGAGTTGACGGCAAACGGCCTTGGCGATGGTGGGCCTAGGTCTGCGCTTGCCCCACAAGAAAAAGCGGGACTTTTTCGCGCCCATCCTCT
>CAYVDZ010000787.1:0-2991 GCA_964450575.1 uncultured Opitutus sp. | reverse complement strand
CGGCCCGCCGCCTCGCCGCCGATGGCCACCTCGTTTCCCAAGGCACCGCCGCCAACCTCCGCGCCCACGACAAACTCCTCGGTCAGTTCGCCGACTCCAAAAAGATTTATCTGCACGACGGCGCGTATTGGAAATCCGGTGACATCTGGAAACAGCCCGAGCTCGCCGCCACGTTTGTCCTGCTGCAAAAGCACGGCCCCCGCGAATTCTACGAAGGCGCCACGGCCCGGGAGATTGCCGATGCGATGACCAAGCATCAGGGCACGATCACCCTCGCCGACCTCAAGGCCTACTCGGCCGTCGAACGCGTCCCGATCCGAGGCACGTATCGCGGCCGCGAGATCGTCACCATGCCTCCACCCAGCTCCGGCGGCATCGCGCTCCTGCAGATGCTCGCGATGCTCGAGCCGTACGATCTCGCCGCGCTCGGACACCACTCGGCCGCGAAGTACCATCTCTACGCCGAGGTCATGCGGCGCGCGTTTCGCGATCGCGCGGAGTATCTGGGAGACCCGGACTTCGTGACCGTGCCGACGGCACAGCTGCTCGACCGCAACTACCTCCAGCGGCGCATGACCGATTTCGATCCGAACCGGGCCACCCCGTCGGACAAGGTTGAACCCGGCCTCGGGCCCGTGAAACTTTCCCAGCGCTCAACGGCCACGCCGGCTCTTTTCGCGCTTGAATCCGAGGAGACGACCCACCTCAGCGTGGTCGATGCCGCTGGTAATGCGGTTTCGAATACGTACACCCTGAATGGCGCGTACGGGAGCGGAGTCACGATTCCCGGCACCGGCATTCTCATGAACAACGAAATGGACGACTTCACCGCGAAGATCGGCGTGCGAAACATGTTTGGCCTCCTGCAAGGTCCCGCCAACGCCATCGTCCCCGGCAAACGCCCGTTGTCATCGATGACACCGACCCTGGTGTTCCAGGAAGGAAAACTCCTGCTCGTCACCGGCAGCCCCGGCGGCCCCACCATCATCAATACCGTTCTGCAAATCATCACCAACGTCATCGATCACCGCATGCCGGTTGCCCAGGCCGTGGAAGCGCCCCGGATCCATCACCAGTGGATGCCGGATCAGTTGACGCATGAGTACCTCAGCATCTCCGCCGACACCCTTGCCGCGCTCAAAGCCCGCGGACATACCGTGAAGGAACGCGTGTCCTACGAAGGTGGATACCAAGGGGACGCGGAGACTATCTTCGTGGACCCGGTAACAAACCTCCGCCACGGAGCTGCCGATCCACGGAAACCGGACTCACTGGCAGTCGGTCATTGATCCCTGCCAAGCGTCCAAAACGGGATGGATAAGCGCCAAACCTCGGCCTCCTCCGTCAAGGTGTAGAAGCCAGCAAAGACACGGAGAGCGGGAAGGCCATCGTCGCCAGTCCGGAAATTCTCTAACGTCCACTATTAGTGTCAGCCCGGGGAACGCGGGCCCGGCCATTCAGCTCGATGGAATGCGTCGTCGCTGCGCTTCCCGCCATCATATATAGATTGAAATTTGCTGCATGATCATAAGAGGGAGTGAGAGGGCGCCCAATGCCTTCCTTCCGATTTCGGGGCATAAGGTAACCCACTTCCGCTGTCGGTGAACGAAGCCACTACCGGAGGACTCGATGATTCGGCTCCGATCCAAGAAACTGTTCTTGGCGATATCCGGGAGAGAATGAACTCAGCCACGGACACCCTCCGGGTAACTGAGAGCGCGGCTCGATCCCCCAGCTGAACGACTCGGTCGAAACCGCGGTCGCAGGAATCAAGTACGGACTCAGGTGTTTGCTTCGTCCGATCACCCGCTGTCAAACAACCGATACCGTCTCAAAAACGGTCAGCTGCGAAAGCCGATGTTTGGAGCTGCTAGCCGGTTCTCGCACACGCAGAAAAGCAGAAAAACCCGAAATTCCACAGCGTGACCCATAAATACCGACCACACACCTCCACACTCCAGCCGGAATTTTCGTAGCACTCCACTCGTTTCTCAAACTCACGACTGCAGCCGCAAGTACAAAGTACAAAGTGCAAAGTAAAAGGTATAAAATTTGACTCCTCCGATCGACTCAGTCCTAAAAATCGAATCCTCCTTCTATATCAATTCACCTATCCGGACATCGTTCACCCATACACACCGAACACGACGCTTCCTATGACGGAACCGCGGCGAGTAACAATTACAACAGCTGCTGCGTTCACACCCATCCAATTTTGTTCGTGCCGTTTGCATCCACTTCATTTGGGGTATTATTCCCGACGTTACCAAAACTCCGTGATTTGGTCGTTCCTGCGTTGAAATATACCTGGGCGGGGCAGTTCACAAAGGTGCACGCTGATATGACAATCACTTCGCATGTGCCGTTGGTGAGGAGTCCGTTGTCGAATGCCTGAATGTTACAGCCAACGACGGCAACATTCCTGCAATTATCGAGAAAGAAAGCGTATGTAGTTGGCGGGCTGGTTTCGCTTTCCGTGATCATGTAGACGCTGCTAATCATAATATCCCAGACATTCACTAAATGAAAAGGGGCGGAACCACCAGTTACCCCTAAAATACGCAGTTCAATTAAGCCGCCAACCCAAGTAAGACCTGAAACGCGCGGTGCGTTTGTGTTGTTGGGATTTCCGGTGATGAAACATCCTTTCTTTACCGCCACCATTGAGCAATTGGTGAAGAAAAGACCCTCTGTGCTTGGATCAGTTGAACTGCTGCCGGTGTCGTAATAGAAGCCGTTTGACCAGAAATTACAGTGGCAATTCACGAAATGCGAATTAGCGCACAATCGGTGCAGTGCGATGCCGTTTCCCGACAAGCTGTTCCAGCTTCCACCATAACTCGAACCCGAAATATAGCAATCAGTCATGCACACGTTCCAAGCAGATGTGATGTCAACGCCATTAGCGAAATAGTTAGTGTCGTCGGATCGAATCTCAATATTACGAAGTACAACCGATGGCTCAAAATGGTCGTTGGTGATGCTGGGTGA
>CAYVDZ010000786.1:0-3003 GCA_964450575.1 uncultured Opitutus sp. | reverse complement strand
CCCACGACCTCATCGGCGACCTCGGCGCGGCCAATGTGAGCACCTTGGTTGCGCACGCCCGGGATCGCGCGCAGATCCTTGCTCGCCGCGATGGTGATGCGGGTGCTGGCTTCCACCGACGTGTTCGGCTTCTCCAACCAGTGCATCAGAAAATCCCGCTCCTTAAAATTGGGCAGAAACTCTTCGCCCAGTTTCGAGTGCCAGACCCAGCCCGTGAAAACGAACGCGACCGCCAGAACCCCGATCGCCAGCCCCGGGCGTTGTGCGAACCGCGGCAAAATCGAGCGATAGCCGGCCTTCATCGTGCGGGCAAACCACGGATCGCGATGCTGGTCATCCCGGATGCGCAACAGCATCAGACTCATTGCGGGCGTCACCGTCAGCGCGACCGCCAGCGAGGCCGCGATGGCCAGAATATAGGCAAGTGCGAGCGGCCGGAAAAACGTTCCTGCCAGCCCCGGCAGGAAGAACACCGGCAGAAACACGAGCACGATAATCACGCTGGCGTAGACGACGGCGCTGCGAACCTCGAGCGACGCGGACAGGACCACCTGGATTGCGGGCAGGGGCCGGGAAAGCAGCCGATTCTGCCGCAGGCGCCGGAGGATGTTTTCCACGTCGATGATCGCATCGTCCACCACTTCGCCGAGAGCGATGATGAGACCGGCTAGGATCATCGTATTGATCGTCTCGCCGCGCCAACGCAGCAGGATGAGCGCGACGGCCAATGAGAGCGGGATCGCCACGACACTGATGATCGTGGTCCGCCAGTCACCTAGAAACAGGAAGAGCACGATGATCACGAGCAAGCAACCCAGCCACAGCGCCTCCGTGAGATGGTCGATGGAGAGCTGGATGAATGTAGCTGGTCGGAAAATGGTCGAATCCATGTCCACCCCCGGCAGCGCCGGCTTCAGCTCCGCCAGGACTTTTTCGACGCCTTCAGTGACATCGAGGGTGTTTCCCCACGGCTGCTTTTCGACGATCAGCAGGATGCCCGGGCCATCGTTGATGACTGCATCGCCGATCGGAGCCGGATGACCGATCCGAACCTCGGCTACATCGCCCAGCCGGATCGGTGTCCCGTTCCGAAACTCCACGACCGTCCGGGCCAAGTCTTCAGGCGTCTCGATCAATCCGAGCTGGGAGACGCTCAGGCGGAGATTCGGCGTATCGATGAAACCACCGGCGCTGATCACCGCCGCATCGCCCGCCGCCCGCGTCACCGCATCGAGCGTCACGCCGGCGGCGCGCAGCCGTTGCGGGTCGACCAGCACTTGAAACTGCTTATCCCGCTGGCCCCAGATCGCGACATTGGCCACGCCGCTGACCGACATGAGCCGCGGCCGAATCGTCCAGAGCGACAGCTCGCTCAGGTCCATTTGCGAGAGCGTTTTTGATGACAGTCCGACCTTAAGCACCCGACTCAACGACGAGTACGGCGCCATCAGCACGGGTGGTTTCACCACCGCCGGCAAACGGCCCAGCGCGAGATTCAACCGCTCCTGCACGAGTTGGCGGGCTTGGAGAATTTCGGTGCCCTGGTTGAAAATCATCACCACCGAAGAGAGCCCGAGCACCGACTTTGAGCGGATGGTTTTGAGAAACGGCAGCCCGTTCAGGGAATTTTCCAGCGGGACCGTCACCAGTGCATCGACCTCCTCCGTGGAGAGACCGGGAGCTTCGGTCTGCACCTCGACCAGCGGCGGCGCGAATTCCGGAAAGACATCCAGCGGCGCATGCCGCGTGGCATTGATCCCGACGACGAGCAGCGCCGCGGCCATCGCCACAACGAGCACTCGCATGTTGAGTGCCCAGGAAACGATCGCGTTTAGCATGATGGAAGCCCGGGCTTATTTGCCGGTCATGAATTCGGTGCCGAAAAGCTCGGCCGCGCCGTCGGTCACGATCTTCGTGCCCGGCGCGGGACCGCTGGCGAGCACTGCGATGTTTCCCGAAATCCTTGCCACTTGGATTCGCCGCCGGGCATACGTATGAGGCGCGATGTTCTCGTAGACCCACTGTCCGCCATTGATGTCGTGCAGCACCGCGGCGAAGGGCAGCACGAGCTTCTCCGCGCTCCCGTCCACCAAAGGAATCTCGACGGCGACCCGCTCGCCTGATCGAGCTGCGAAGTCCGCCGGCAATTCGTAATACCAATCCACCGTCATCGTCGTCGCATTCGCCGTGAGCGGACCTGATACCGGTTTCGCGGACTGACCGGGCCCCGATGCCACGATGCCTCGAACGGTCGCCAGAGCCTTGGGATCGAGGAGCCCGCTTTCGCCGCTGTAAACCGCGACGCGCACCCAGGAGGTCTTTCCCTGCGGGCCGCGACCCACGGGGGAGCCCAGAAGATCCCGCTGCGCCTTGGCCGTGCGCAACGCCGCCTCTGCCAACGCGAGGGTCGCTTTGACCTCATCCACCGAACGCACGCTGCCTGCGTCCGCCCTCAAGACTTTCTCCGCCCGACCCACGGCAATCTTTGCCGCATCGACCTGCGCCTGCGCTTGCAGCATGCGGCCATCGGCCGCCGCTTGGGCCTCCGCGAGCTTGAGCACCTCGTCGAGCGTGCCTCCGAGCAAGGGGGCCGTCAGCGCCCCGTCCGACGAAAGCGGCCGCACAACTTCGCCGGCAAACAGACGCGATCCCGGCACGGCGCGCCGCTCGACCGCGACCACCTTCAGGCGCAGTCGCTCCTCCGCCTCCGGCTTCAAGACGATCGTCATCAAGTCGCCCTCCTTCGACAAGGTCGCGGGGGCCGGAGCACTGGGGGCCACATTGGCGATCCCAACCAAAAGCAAGAGCAGCAAAATCGTTTTCATAGGCGAAAGGAAAAATGCGTGAGGGTTATTCAAGCGTGGGCCGGGGAGTCGCGCGCAACGCCGCGTCCGGCCAGGCCAAGGGACGCTGCACCGCGTCCTCGAGCGCGGAGAGCGTCCGGCCCACCCGCATGCGGGCCTCGACATCAAGGCGCATGAGGTCCGCCAGTTCGACCTGGGC
>CAYVDZ010000785.1:0-3006 GCA_964450575.1 uncultured Opitutus sp. | reverse complement strand
TCGGCTCGCCGGTCAGGGCGTCTCCGCCGAAGTGCTTTATTTCCACACGATCAAACCCTTCGATACCGACCTCCTGCGCGCCAGCCTCACGAAGACGCGGCGCCTCGTTACCGTCGAGGAACTGTCCGCGCACGACGGCCTCTACAATCTCTGCCTGCGCGCCTGCGTCGGCCTGAACGGACTCACCGCGATTCAGATCGCAATCGAGGATTTCATCCACGGCTACGGCACGTACGAGGAACTCTGCGCGCGCATCGGCATGAGCCCCGAGGGTATCGCGCAAGCCGCCCTCCAACTCACCCGCCAAGTTGCCTGACCCACCCATCGGAAAATCCGCATCTCCCCGGCCCCCGCAACCCGCCTCCCATGACTACGACCTCCCCCATTACTCTCGGCGATATCATCGAAATGCTCGCCGAGCTCTCGGCCCAGCACGCGCGCACCTCGGCCGCCTACGGGACTCTCGATCAATCCGCGCAAGCCACCGTCGCCGAATCCGGCTTTAGCGCCGAGCACGGAGCACCCGTGCAACTCGGCGGCTTCGGCCCGATCACATTTCCCTTTACGAAAATGGGCGCGATCTCGACGGTCGAGCTATTCGGTCTCGATGAGCTGATCATTTTTTCTTTCTACTGGACGAATCGAAAACGCTATCGGCGAGCCGCCGACATCGGCGCCAATCTCGGACTGCACAGCATCCTGATGGGCAAGTGTGGCTGGCAGGTGAAAGCCTACGAGCCCGATCCCGTGCACGCCGGTCTCCTGCAGCGCAACCTCGCCCTTAACGGCAGCACAACCGTCGAACTCATCGAGGCTGCGGTGTCGGACCAACCCGGCACGCTCGAATTCGTGCGCGTGGTTGGTAACACCACCAGCAGCCACCTCGCCGGCGCGAAGTCGAACGCCTACGGCCAGCTCGAGCGCTTCCCCGTCCGCGTCGAGTCCATTGCCGCCATCATGCCGACCGTCGACTTCGTCAAGCTGGACGCCGAGGGCCAGGAGAAGATCATCATCCTCGGCACCACCGCCGAGCATTGGCAGAAGACCGACATGATGGTCGAGGTCGGTTCCGCCGAAAACGCCCGCGCTATTTTCGATCACCTGCAGACGCTCGGCGTCCGCGCCTTCGCGCAAAAACTTGGCTGGGGTGAAGTGAAGACACTGGCCGACATGCCGACGAGCTACCGCGACGGCAGCCTCTTCATCACCCGGCTATCCGCGATGCCCTGGGCTTGAGCATGGAGTCTCCCCAACAATGCGGGATCAGCGACGCCACCGAGTTTCACTCGCTGTGGACGTTGCCGGCGTTGCCGCTGACCGAGCGCTTCGGCTCTTACGCGCCAGACAAGCCGCTCGCCTACGATCAGGAATTGGTGATCTCGGTGCCGACCGGCCACGTCCAGTTGCGCCGCCACCTCGATCCAAAAATCCTCTACACGGAATCTGAATACTCGTTTCGAACCGGTGCCTCGGACAAGTCCCGCAACGGCGTCTCCTTCTTCCTCGACTATCTGCAGCGGATCACCCCGGGCCGCACCTTTCAATCGGCGGTGGACGTCGGCGGTAACGACCTCTTCGTCGCCCGCAACCTCACGGCAAAGGCCCGAAATTGCGCCGTCATCGATCCGATCTGCACCGCGACCGACGGACAAACCATCGACGGCATCCGGGTATTTGGAAAGTTCATCGAACAAGTGGATCTCTCGCGCGATCTACCGCCGCCGGACTTGATCGTGTGCCGACACACCCTCGAACACATCGCGCAGCCGCGCGCCGTCATCGACCAGTGGTTCCAGCAGTGCGACCCCGACTGCCTCTACGTCGCGGAAATCCCCTGCTTCGAAAACCTCGTCGAGGGCCAGCGCTTCGACGCGATTTTTCACCAGCACTTTCACTACTACGACCTTGCCTCCTTCCGGCACCTGATTTGGGAATGCGGCGGCGAATACCTCAGCCACGCCTTCAACCATCAGGGCTCGTGCGGGGGAGCGCTGTTGATTGCATTTCGTCGCGCCAAGACGGTGCAGCCCAAACCAGTGATCGATTTGCCCGCGCGCATCGCCCGGATCGAGCGGCGCATCGCGCGCTACCGGGAACAGATGGCGATCATGGGCGAGTTGCTCAATACTCTGCCCAAGCCCGTCTACGGCTACGGCGCGAGCCTCATGCTCGCGACGCTCGGCTATCATTTGCACACGGATTTCTCCGCGCTGGAATGCGTGCTTGACGACGACCCGGCGCGGGACGGCGCCACCTACGAAAACGTGCCGGTGACCGTGCGCCACACCGCCAAGATCGCACCGCCGCCCAACAGTTCCTATCTCATCACCTCGCTGGAAAACGTCCGCCCGATCTACCGCCGCCTCCTCGAGCTGACCCCGCGCCGCATCCTCGTGCCGTTGTTGAACTGAAATGGCCTGTCTCACCACCAACACCGTGGACCTCGTCTGGGATCTTACCCGAGAGCGCCCGACTCTCGGCGGCGCGCTCGTGCTGCGACAGGAAGGAGAACTTCTCGCGCGCCTACACGCATCATCGATGATCAGCTTGCACGCCTTATACGATGGAGATGACCCTGCGGCCATCACTCGGTTGACCAACATCGTGTTCGCTTCATCCACTTACACTTTTCGATTCACCCGCGAGCCAGTTCCGGAGGAAGCCTGGCCCAAAATGACGGAACGCGCACGGCCGGATTTTTCGTATTTCAGTTTCTCCCGGCTGCTCGAAATGCACCGGACGCACGGACTCATGCCACGCTTGCAGTGGAGCCAACGTCTTCAGACCCAGGCGCAACAGGCCCGGGCGCGATTCCCCGGCCGGTTGATCTGCCTGCATCTGCGCTCCGTCGCGCCGTATTCTCCCGATGAAAGCAATGCTGACGGCGCAGCGTGGCAGTCGTTTCTCACCGCGCAGGCGCAGGCCGGCGTCACGGAATTTCTCTTGCTCGGCGACGACGATTTGCCCGTCGGGCTCACCCTCGGCGCGGGCGTCATGCGGGCCACC
>CAYVDZ010000784.1:428-3007 GCA_964450575.1 uncultured Opitutus sp. | reverse complement strand
GTATCAACTACTTCAAACCACGAACCCGGAATCAACTGCCGTTTTTAGGTTCAACGGCATTCAGCAGAACATAGGCGTGCATCTGGGGGACAGGTATGGCAGTACCGACGTGGACTGTGATTGCCCCGAAGCCATTTCGGTAGCCCGGGCACTGCTTCCGGCGACAGGGTTGATATTCGGGAGGCAATCCAAACCGTTCTCGCACTTCTTCTATCGTTCAGATCCGCCGCTCCGAACTTCGCGGTATGTTGACCCGCTGGACCGCAAAACCCTTGTTGAACTGCGCGGTTTATCGGCGGATGGGTCCGTCGGGCTGCAAACCGTGGTCCCGCCAAGCGTCCACCAGACGGGCGAGTCGGTTCGATTCGAAGACGGGTTCGACCGCGCCCCGGCCAACATAGATGCCCCAGTGCTGCAAACGGCAGTCAGGAAAATCGCGGCTGCGGCTCTGCTTGCGCGACACTGGCCTCGATCTGCCGAGGGGCGACACGCCACGATGCTCTGTTTGGCGGGAGTTCTGCAGCGAAGCGGATGGGTACAGGAAGATGCCGTGCAATTCTGTCGCGCCGTTTACCAGGCCGTTCCTGATCACGACCGTCACGCGATCACCCGGACCGAAGGCGAAGTTCGGGACACGTTTAGAAACGCGGCGGCTGGACGTGCCGTGACTGGCGCACCAACGTTGCAAGGGATCTTCGACAAACGCGTAGTCAGCCGAGTACTCGAATGGCTACGGGCAGAGCAGCGGACGCCGGAACCCGATCCTCAGTTAGCTGAACACGACCGGGCGGAACAACGCGACTACCACTGGAACGACACCGGAAATGCGGACCGCCTGGCGGACTTGTACGGGCATGAGTTGATCTACTGCACTGAGCGGAACAGTTACTACGTTTGGACTGGGCAGCAGTGGCGTTTTGATGAGTTCGTGGAAGCCGAGAAGCGCGCCGAGAAGACGATGCTCGAAGCCTTTGCCGAAGCCAAGCACATTACGGATGGGGAAAAGCGCAAGGCGTTTTTGAGATTCGTGAACAAGTCACTGTCCCGCGCCGCGCTCGCGAGCATGATTCATCTGACGAAGAAAAAAGTGCGGCAAGCCAGCGCGAGCGATTTTGACCAGGACCCGTGGACGCTGAACACTGAAAACGGCACCGTGGATTTGCGAACCAGCACGTTGCGACCGCACAGGGCAGAAGACCTTCTGAGCAAGATGATTCCGCTTCGCTACGACCAGCACGCCGAGTGCCCGCAATTCATGGCATTCCTGTTTCGGATCATGGGCAGCCACCCAGATGCCTCGGAGGGCGACAACATCAATGCCGATCAGATGGTTTCCTATCTCCAGAAGGCCTTTGGGTGCGCCGCGACTGGGAAGCCGGAGAAACTTCTTTTCGTCTTGTACGGCGAGGGCAACAACGGCAAGACCACGCTGCTTGAGGTTATCCGTGACGCGCTGGGAGACAAGGAATACGCTGGCCAAGTTCAGGTCGATAGCCTGATGATCCGCCCAAAAGAGGCGCTCTCGAACAATGCCGTCAACACGGATCTCGCGGACCTCCAGGGCTGCCGGTTCGTTTCGTCCAGTGAGGTGGAACAGGGGCAGCGCCTATCGCTCAGCCGGGTGAAGTACCTGACTGGCCTTGGGCAGATCAAGGCGCGGCGGCTGCGCGAGAACATGATCACCTTCCGGCCGACGTACAAACTGTTCCTCGACTGCAATCACAAGCCGGTCATCGCGGACCCGAACGACGCGATTTGGAACCGCGTAAAGTGCATCCCGTTCAAAATTCAGATCCCTAAAGAGGAGATCGACACGGACCTGCCTGCAAAGCTGCGAACTGAATTGGCGGGTGTTTTGCGCTGGATAGCGGAGGGCGCGGCACTCTACTACCGTGAATGCCTTGGTGATCCGCCGGATGTAATGGCCGCAACCGAACAGTACCGGCAGGAGTCGGATCGGCTCAAGGAATTCTTCGAGGATCGCTGCACCGTTGCTGCCGGTGGCGATGTCAACTCATGGAAAAAGGAAAAGTGCTGGGTGCCCGTAGCGGATCTATACGGCACTTATTCATCGTGGGCCGAGGCGAGCGGCGACAAATACCCTCTCTCGAAGGGGCTCTTCGATGAAAGGCTGCAGAAACTTGGCAGGAAGCAGGATCGGATTAGGCCTGACGGCGGGCGGGACACCAAGCAGATTCGAGTGTGGCTCGGCATTCGATTCAAGACCGCAGAGGACGATTAGCCCAGGCCGTGTGACAAAACCGAGCCGTGTGACAGGGTGTGACAGCGAATCCTGGAAGTTTTTTGATTAGCGTCCTCGTGAAGCATTTCTTAGCGGTTTTCTTGTCACACGCTGTCACACCGTCACACCAAAAAAGAAATCGAGCCAATTCTAATGACCGGGGAAGGAGGCATAAACGTGAATACGAGCGAGGTGCGTTTCAGAACAGCGGAGGTCGCGAAGCTCGCCGGCGTCAGCTTGCGTCAGCTCCAAATATGGGAAGAGAAGCGCGTGGCGGTCGCGTCGCGCTCGGGCCGCGTTCGGCTGTATACGGCGTCGCAGGCGTTGTTCGTTATCA
>CAYVDZ010000784.1:0-418 GCA_964450575.1 uncultured Opitutus sp. | reverse complement strand
GTTCGCGCAAACCTGCCGCGTCAGCCGGCCGTTCGTGGCCGAACTCCGCAAGCGCGGGTTGTCCTTTCAGCGTCTTCGCGGTCTTTCGGGTGTGCTCCGCCAACTGCTGGCAGATCACGGGATCGAAGGACGCCCTTCGAATCATTATTCGTTCATCCTCACCGATGGACGCCAAGTCCAATTTGCCGATTCTCAAAACAAAACATGTGAACTTGTTTCAAACTTTTCTCGGCCAATCTTCTGCCTAAACGTCTCCAATTGCCTTGATCGAATTGAAAAGGAACGGGTTCTTCAACCTTGAATCTCCTCTTGGCCAGCAACCGCAGCTCTGGCAGAATTGAATCAGCCGAGCGATGGGACGCTCGTTAATCCCCTCCCTCCGTAGCAGCACTCGAAGTGTCTCCACATGAAACAAGAC
>CAYVDZ010000783.1:1754-3012 GCA_964450575.1 uncultured Opitutus sp. | reverse complement strand
GCACGGCCTGGCGTGCCCACCTCGCGCCGGATAAACCCGGCAAATGGAGCTATCGCGTAACCTTCGCGCAAGGCCCGCACGCCGCGACCGAAGGAACCGGAGCGGCGCTGGCGCCCTTCGATGGTAAGAGCGGAACGTTCACGGTGGCTGCGACCGACAAAAGCGGCCGCGACTTCCGCGCCAAGGGCCGGCTGGTTCAGCGGGGCCGTTATTTGCATTACGCCGGTACGGGTGACGTGTTTCTCAAAGCCGGAGCCGACGCCCCCGAAACTCTCCTGGCGTATGCAGATTTTGATGACACCATTGCACTCAAGAAGAACGTCCCCCTGAAGACTTGGGCGCCCCACCTCGGCGACTGGCGCCCTGGCGATCCAACCTGGAAAGACGGCAAGGGGAAAGGCCTGATCGGCGCACTCAATTATCTTTCCGCCAAGGGCGCCAACGCATTTTCGTTTCTCACGTACAACGCGGCCGGCGATGGCGATAACATCTGGCCATTCATCGCGCGTGACGAGAAATTCCACTATGATTGCTCGAAGCTCGATCAATGGGGCATCGTTTTTGATCACGGCACCCGACTCGGCCTTTATCTCCACTTCAAGCTGCAGGAGAATGAGAGTGATGATCAACGTCTCGGCGCCCAGCGCAAGGAAGCCTCGGTGCCCGAGGCACTTGATGGCGGAGCACTGGGACCTGAACGTAAACTCTATTGTCGCGAGTTGATCGCACGCTTCGGACACAACCTCGCGTTGAATTGGAATATCGGGGAGGAGAACACTCAATCGACCGAAGAAATTAAAGCCATGGTGGCTTACCTCCGAGCGATGGATCCGTATCAACACCTGGTCGTGCTGCATACGTTCCCGAATCAGCAGGACGAAGTCTACGACCCGCTGCTCGGCCAACGCTCCGAATTAGGCGGAATCTCGCTGCAAAACAGCAATGTCAAAGACACCCACTGGCAGGTCGTTAAGTGGATCAAAAAATCCACCGAAGCGGGCAAGCCCTGGGTCGTCGCCTTCGACGAACCCGGTGATGCCACCTTTGGCATGCCGCCGGACGATAACTGGCCCGGGATGAAAGAACTGCGTGCGTCCGACCAAGGGCCGAAGATCCCCACGGTCGATCAAATCCGCCAGCAGGTCCTGTGGGGCGCCCTCCTCGCCGGTGGCGGCGGAGTGGAATATTACTTTGGGTACCGCCTGCCGGAAAATGATTTGGTCTGCGAAGACTGGCGGAGTCGCGACCAGTCCTGGGA
>CAYVDZ010000783.1:0-1744 GCA_964450575.1 uncultured Opitutus sp. | reverse complement strand
GTCCTGGGAGTACTGCCGGATCGCGCTGGAGTTTTTTGCGCGCGAAAAAATCCCCGTCGCCAAAATGGCCAATGCCAACGTCCTCGTTGGAAACCCGGAGCATGACAACTCCCGTTACTGCTTCGCTCAAACCGGCGAACTGTATCTTGTCTATCTGCCCAAAGGCGGCAAAACTGACCTCGATCTCGCGGCCGCTCGCGGGGCCTTTTCCGTGGCGTGGCTCAATCCACGAATTGGCGGCCGGTTGACGCCGTCTTCAGATGTCACGGGTGGCCGCAGTGTTTCCCTTCAAGCTCCGTCCGACGACGATTGGCTCGCTGTGGTGCGCCGGAAATAACCCTGTATTAACTATAACGTTTTTATCCCTCGTTCACCCAAACCACCCGTCATGCACCTTTTGACCGCCCGCCTCCTCGCACTTAGTGCGCTCCTCGTTAGCTCGATCGGCTTCGCCGCCACTCCGTCTGCACCCAAAACGGTCGTGTCCATCGTGGGCGATCAGTTTCACATCAACGGCCAACCGACCTACGCCGGGCGCACGTGGAAAGGAAATAAGATCGAAGGCCTCATGATGAACTCACGCATGGTTCAGGGCGTCTTCGATGATCTGAATCCGGAGACCGTCTCGCGCTGGGCCTATCCCGACACCGGCAAGTGGGACGCCGAGCGGAACACGCGCGAATTCCTCGCGGCGATGCCGACGTGGCGCGCGCACGGCTTGCTCTCGTTCACCATCAATTTCCAAGGTGGATCGCCCGAAGGTTATTCGCGGACCCAGCCGTGGATCAACTCCGCCTTCCGCCCCGATGGCTCCATGGAACCGGCATATCTTGGTCGCATGAAGCGCATCATCGATTTCGCCGATGACCTCGGAATGGTCGTAGTCCTCGGTTACTTCTATTTCGGTCAGGACGAGCGTCTCACCGACGAAGCCGCTGTCATCCGGGCGACCGACAACGCCACCCGCTGGGTGCTCGAGAACGGCTGGCGCAATGTGATCATCGAAGTGAACAACGAAACTAACGTTAAGTATGATCATCCGATCCTCCAGCCAGACCGCGTCCACGAGCTTATCGAACGCGTGAAGCAGCTGAAGTCCGCCGGTGGCCATCGTCTCCTGGTTAGCACCTCCTACGGCGGCAACACGGTTCCAAAAGAGAACGTCGTCCGTGCCTCCGATTACTTGCTGCTCCATGGCAACGGGGTCAGCGACCCCAAGCGCATCGCCGAGTTGGTGCGCCTCACGCGTCAGGTTCCTGGATACACGGCAAAACCGATCTTCTTCAACGAGGATGATCACTTCAACTTCGAGGTGCCGGTCAATAATTTCACCTCTGCCGTGAGCGAATACGCCGGCTGGGGCTACTTTGATTTCCGTATGAAGGACGAAGGCTTCGCCGAGGGTTATCAAAGCATTCCCGCCGACTGGGGCATTTCGTCGCCCCGCAAAGCTGGGTTCTTCCGCCTGCTCGCCGAGATCACCGGCCACACGCCCAACGCGAGGTAGTCTCCCGGATCACGGGACACCTGCCCAACACGGGTGAACCTCCACATCTATCCTCGCAGGACGGACATCGCGCAGTTGTGTCGATTTCGAGTGCAGTTTGTCGATCCCGTAAGCTCGTTTTAAACAACCCGCTAGGGCTGATTTTTTATAAATGGAGATCCAAGCGTTGGGGGCGCGGCGGTGACCGGTTCGACCGCCACAAGGATCCGCATCTGCGGGGTGATCTGAATCATGCGC
>CAYVDZ010000782.1:0-3012 GCA_964450575.1 uncultured Opitutus sp. | reverse complement strand
CTCCCGCCAACTCGGCGAAGGTCGGTAGCATGTCGCTAAAATCAACCAGCGCATCGGTGACGCCGACCGGGACCAGTCCGGGCCCCCATGCGATGAATGGCATCGCCGTGCCGGTTTGTTCATCCTGCTTGGTTTTGCCGCCCGTCAGGTCCCGACCATTCCGGCGCCCCGTGATCGACCCGGTGCCGTTGTCGGTGGTCAACACGATTAAGGTCGGCCGACCCGGCTTCGTTCGCTCTGCGGCCGCAAGAAAGCGCCCGACCAGCTTGTCGACATAGCGGACCATGGCCCGGTGTTTATCCAGATCGGTGGATGCAGTGCGTTCATCGGGCGTCGTCGTGAGCGGCGTGTGCGGCAGCGCCATCGCATAATAGGCGAAGAAGGGTCGCTCGCGCGGCTGCGCTATAAACTCGAGCAGGAACTGCGCATACAGATCAGGACCAAACTCGCCGGCATGTGTCTTACTGCCGTTGCGCTTAAAGATATAGGGATCCCAGTAGCGCTCGGCGCTGGGCGGGTTACCCTCCTCGTATCCGGTCCACATCGCCCAGTCCTCGAAACCGGCCTGCTCCATCGCGCGCGGCTCCACCCGGAAGTCGTCGATCTGCCACTTCCCCGCCGCCGCGGTCGCGTATCCCGCCGAGCGCAACACGGCCGGCAGGGAGGTGTTTACCGTCGGATCGAAGTGCGCCCCGCTTCCCCACCGCGGCACGTCCCAGTGATTCACCCAGCCATGGCGAAACGGATACTGGCCGGTCAGCAAAGTAACGCGCGAAGGCGTACACTGCGGCATCGCGTAGGCGTTATTAAAGCGAAGTCCCTGGCGCGCCATCCGATCGATATTCGGAGTCTGGATACCCTCCGCGCCATAGCAGCTGATCCATTCCTTCCCGAGGTCGTCGACAAGGATAAACACTATATTGGGACGGACCGGTTCGGCGCTGCTGGTTGCGGCGGCGGCCGCACTCGCCATGCCACCGCCAGCCAGGAATAAGAGCGCTGAGAAAACGCAGGACTGCAGAAAGCGGCGCACTTTAAATGAAGTCATCATCGCGGGAGAAGGCGGGAACGGGTTTCGGGAGCTCGCGCGGGGAACGCGCCTCTCATCAGGGGCCGAAGCTTGGGGCAGCGCCGACGGCGCTCGCAAGCGAGTCGCTGGTGCAACAGTGCAGCCTCCGCATGAGGCGCGCGACGGAAACGGAAACGCGGAGGACAGACAGGAATGTCTGTTTCACCCGGAGTCAGCGAAACGGGCGATTACCGGGGGGCGAACAGAATACAGATCGGAGCCGGCACGTTAATGACGCCCTTGGTTTGATACGTGAGTTCGCCGGTTAGCGGGTTCACGCGATGCACCGACACCGTGTTGGAATCAGCGCCGGCGGCCAGCAACCAGCCGCCACCCGGCGCGAGATTGATATTACGGGGAAACGCGCCGCGGATCGGTTGCACCTGCACGACCTTCAGCGCGGCCGTGGTGGGCTCAGCCTGATAGACGGTTACGGTGTCGTGTCCGCGGTTGGACGAATATACAAAGCGACCACTGGGGTGAACGACGATTTCGGCGGCGGCGTTGAACGCTTCCTTTGCCTTCGCGGCGTCACTGAGCGCCGGAACCGTGGCGAGTTGCCGGGCCGTTCCCGCCGCCGCGTCCCACGCAAACGTCGTGACGGAGAGCGAGAGCTCGTTGAGCAGATGGATGAACTTTCCATCCGGGGAGAATCGCAGATGACGCGGTCCGCCACCGGGAACCGAGGCGGCAAAGCCATGGCGCTCGATCGCCGGCGTATCCAGATTGATACGATAGATGACAATACCATCGAGGCCGAGATCAGGAACCAAGGCGAAGCGACCATCAGGAGAAAAGCCGCTATAGTGAGGATGCGGCGCATCCTGACGACCGCGCACGACCTTGGAGCCGCCTTCGTGTTCCGTTACCTTCGCCGTGCCCAGCCGGCCTGTAGCGTCGAGGGGAAACAAGGCGACCGAACCGCCGCCATATTGCGCCGTGAGCAGAAACTTGCCGGACGGGTGCACTGCGATGTGGGCGCCGCCGCCGTCGCCCGTGGGCGAGGTATTAATCTGTTCCAGCGTGCTGTCCTGCCCAATCCGATACGCCAGGGCGCCGGGGCCGCCGGGGAAGTTGCCCACGGAATAGAGAATTTTTCCATTCGGATGCAGCGCGAGAAAACCCGGCGATCCGACTTCGGCGGCGAGTTCCGCGGCGGTGAGCTTGCCCGTCGCGGTGTCGAACGTGGCGCGGTAAATACCTTTGGCCCCCGGGCCACCGGTACCGAAATAGACGGGGAGGATTTCGGCTCGAATCGCGCCGGCCAGAGCGGACAACGCGAGCAACATCGCCGACGCACGAAGATACGAAAGGGGCTTCATGTCGTCATGGCTAGCAGGCACAACGCCGCTGCACCAGCCGGATCATCAGCGTTTCACCATCGGGACTGGGACCGCGCCCGGGCCGGGACGCGCAATACCGCCTCAACGGCAGCGGGCGATCCTAGTTCGCCACTTTGATGCCCGTCGGCAGGATGACGATTTTCCGATCCCGATACAACGATCCGATGGCTTGTTTAAAGGCCTTCTTGCTGATTCCGAGCGCATCACGAATCGCCTCGGGTGAACTATTATCGTGCAACGGCAGAAAGCCATCGGCCGCCTTCAGCGCGGTGAGAATCTGTTCGGTGACGGGTGCAATGCGGTGAAATCCGGCCCGATCGAGCGCGAGGTCGATTTTGCCGTCCTCGCGAACGGCCCGCACATAGGCATCGAAGCGCGAACCCGTCGCGAGCGGACCGGCCAGCGCGGAACGATAGAGCAAGCCGCGGTGGGCATGCTCGATGATGGCGTTATAGCCGAGCGGGCTGTCGCCGGTAATGATAATCCCCACCCGCTGGCCCTCGGTGTACGTTGCCGGAGTTTGATTTAACCAACGATTGAGTCGGGCGCTGGCAATGATGCGATCGGTGCGCTCATCCAGCGCCACCCGCACCACGCGAT
>CAYVDZ010000781.1:0-3013 GCA_964450575.1 uncultured Opitutus sp. | reverse complement strand
GAGCAGGTCGGTCATCACGTTCATCCCGCCCATCCGATTGCCACCCGCGTTCTGATCGCGCGAGACGACGCGGATACCCGGATGCAGGCGAAAGATCGCTTCGGCCCCGGCCACGCGATCCGCGACCGCTGAAACCGGCGGCCCATTGATAATCGCGACCTGCCCCTTCCCTCCAAGCTTTTGGACCACGAACTCCGCGGCGAGTCTGCCGGCCTGAACATTGTCCGACATGACCGTAGCTGACACCCCACCCTCTGCGGCCACATCCACCGCTACGACAATGATACCGGCCGCGCGCGCCCTGCGGACCGCCGGCGCAATCCCGCGCGAATCCGCCGCATTGAGCACAATTAAATCCATCTTAGCCGCGATGAAGTCCTCCAGCTGATTCGTTTGCAGGTTCAGATCGTAATTGGACGAAACCGCGCGAAACGTGACGCCTGCGCCCCCGAGCTCGCGCGCCTTGGCCTCCGCGCCTTTCGCCACTTGAACGAAAAACGGATTGCCCAAATCGCCGACCGTCAGCGCGACCGACTTCAGCGGGCGCTGCGCCCACGCATACGGCAGCAAGACAATGAGGGCGAGTGCCGCGCCTGCCAGTGCACGAAAAGAAAACAGTGAAGTCATTTCAGGAGGTTCGAATGGGTGATGAAGGCGGCCACCATTGGCGCCCCCGAGAGTGAAAGCACGCTTACGATGGTGCCGACCTGGCAAAAGTTCCACCCTCAAATCCTGGCATCACCTCAATCCGTCGACCGAGTTAAACCCGATCGTAGGGAATCGAACGGTCGAGGCAAGAATCGCTCTGATCACGGACCAGTATTGTCCGGTAGTTATTATAATCTGAACGCCCTCTCGCTGGACGCCCAACTCAAGTATCGGAAACTCGCATACGCGGTTCACTGAGCCGTTCCGTAGTCGCCGACCACGTGTAATCGGGTCGGTGCGACTGTGCGTGAACCCAGCCTATCGTTGATCGGGAGTCGTGGCCTCCGGCTTTTTTTCCACAGGGGTTCGTTTGATGATCAGCACGAGGCCCATTTCATTGAGGTGTTTGAGATCGATTCCCTCGATTTTGTTTAATTGGTCGAGGCTCTTGAACGGTCGCGCGGACACAATTTTCTGCGCCAGTTCCGGTCCGACTTTGGGAAGTGCTGCGAGGGTCTCGAGACTCGCGGAGTTAACGTCCACTGCGGCGGGTCGGGTACGACTGTGAGTCACCCGGGGCGTCTCCTCCCGGACTCCGCCCTGAAGAACTTCAATCGCCTCCCCGGACGGTATGGTCGCGGGAGATACGGTAACTCTGGTCCGGATTTGCTCCAGTCGTTCGGCGCTCAGACCGCGCAGGCGGTCGAGGCCATTGATCGAAACGAATGGCCTCGCGGCAATAATGGCGCGGGCGCCGTCCTGGCCGATGACCGGTACGACTGCCAGCGAGGCCTCCGTCGCGGTGTTTAAGTCTAGTTTCCTTTCGTCGGCTGTCTGAGCAACGTCAGCTTGAGCGTGATCGTCCGGTGCCTGCTTCGAGTCAGCGGCAACCAGCGGCGACGCAAGCGTGCACGCGAGCATTACGGGTGAGCAAGTCAGGCGAAGGAGAGAAGCAAAATGAGTCATCATGGGTTGGTTAGACCCGGCGAAATTACCGGGGTGGCGAAAGCAATTTAAGTGTCTGTCCTGGCGAATCATGCTTACACGTTGTCTCCATCCAGCCGCATCGCCACGGCGCGAAGCGCACCGCGCGAGCACGATCATGGCATGTACCGTCACGTCGCGAGCGCGCCCGCCTCCTCTCTCACGTGTAGACTTGCCGCAATGAAAGTCCGACTTTTTCATCCGGAAATGCCCCACCGACTCTGCGTCTTTCGTTTTCACCTCCGCGCTCACCTCCTCGCTGTCCTCACGCTCTGCACGTTTAACACCCGCGGCGCGACGCCTCCGGTCAATGCCGATTGGGCGACCTACCTGGGCGACAAGCAACGCAGCCTATATTCACCCCTTCAGCAAATCGACCGTTCCAATGTGGCCCAACTGGAAGTTGCCTGGACCTATGACACGGGCGAAAGCGGCGAATATCAGTCCAACAATCTGGTCGTCGCCGGAGTGCTCTATACGGCGACCACCAGCCGTCGCGTCATCGCGCTCGATGCCACCACCGGACGCGAACTCTGGACGTGGGATCCGGCGACGACACGCGCCGGGACGGGTGCCCGACGTCAACGCGGCCTCGTCTTCTGGCAAAATGAAACGGGTGGCGAACAGCGCCTCTTCACCTCCGTTGGCAACTATCTCTTTGCCCTCGATCCGAAGACCGGCCGGCCGCTGCCCGACTTTGGGTCCGATGGCTCAATCATCCTGAGCTTTGAAAACGAACTCGAGGGCACGCACCGCATCGGCCTCAACACGCCGGGTATCATTTTCCGCGATACGCTGATCATCGGCGGGTTTGGTGGTCCTGGCGCCGTCCGGGCGCTTGATGTCCGCACCGGTGCGCGTCGCTGGATTTTTCACCTGATTCCGCGCCCCGGCGAAATGGGCCACGACACCTGGCCTGCCGATGCCTACAAGACCGCCACGGGCGTCATGCCCTGGTCGGGTCAGTCGCTCGACGAAGCACGCGGCATCGTCTACGTCGCCACCAAGACCGCCAATCCCGACTTCTACGGTGGCGACCGGATCGGAACGAATCTCTTCGCCAATTCGCTCGTCGCTCTCGATGCCGCCACCGGCAAACGCCTCTGGCATTATCAGATTGTGCATCACGATCTGCTCGACAAGGACCTGCCGTGCGCACCCGTGCTGCTCACGGTCACGCACCAAGGCAAAAAGATCGACGCCGTCGCACAAGGCACGAAGCACGGATTGCTCTTCGTCTTCGACCGGGTCACAGGGGAACCGCTCTGGCCGATCGAGGAAAAACCGGTGCCCGCCTCCGATCTGCGCGGAGAACAGGCGTGGCCGACGCAGCCGTTTCCCACCAAGCCCGCGCCCCTCATGCGTCACGGTTACACGGAGG
>CAYVDZ010000780.1:0-3015 GCA_964450575.1 uncultured Opitutus sp. | reverse complement strand
GAACAGACAGGAATGTCTGTATCACTTCGATCGGTCGGAAGCGTGACACAGGCATTCCTGCCTGTGATCGGAGGATCGGGTTTGCGAGCGGGGCGGAGGTTCGGAGGTTTCGGAGTGCCGGGCGGGACGGAGCGGAACAGACAGGAATGTCTGTATCACATGGGACCGACAGACACTTTACTTCCGCGCTTCCTGGCGTTCCCAGGCGAAGAGGAACTGTTGCGCGAGGCCGGCGAGCGGGCCGAAGTGCACGCGGCCAAACTGCGCCAGTTGCGGTGTGCTCCAGCCGTCGAGGCCGTAACGCCGGACGAGGGTTTTCAGAATCCACACGTCCACCGGAAACGCCTCCAGGCGTCCGGCGCCGAAGAGCAGGACGCAGTCGGCGACTTTCTCGCCGACGCCCGGCAGCGAGCAGAGCCGCTCCTTGGCTTCGAGGTAGGGGAGGGTTTCGGTTTCATCGAGCCAGCCGGGGTGCGCGGCCAGATACTGGGCCGTTTGGCTAATAT
The DNA here is from genome assembly GCA_964450575.1 of uncultured Opitutus sp. Classification (GTDB taxonomy): domain Bacteria; phylum Verrucomicrobiota; class Verrucomicrobiia; order Opitutales; family Opitutaceae; genus ER46. Next base: position 2,509 of record CAYVDZ010000780.1, on the reverse strand, counting down.
AGCGGGCGCGGAAGCCCAGCAGGCAGGCGCGTAGTTCTGTTTCGGGTACACGCGCGAGTTCGGCCCAAGTGGGCAGCCGATGAAACGTCGGCACCGCTGAACCCTTTGCGGTCTCGAGCCCCCATGAGGTTTCATCGGCTCCCGCTCCATTGTTCAAAGGCGCGCCGTGGCGCCCGGCCAGCAACGCGATCATTTGCTTGATCTGTACAATCTGTTTGGTCGCGCTGCAGAGGAAGCCCAACAGGGTTTCTCCGAACGGTTGGCGCAGGATGCGCAAGCCGGAGAGACTCACCACGCAGCGCGCGAGGTGCGGATCGCTTCGCCAGGGCAGGGTGTCGGTGAGCCCGGCGAAGTCGCGGTCGAGTCCGAGGTAGCGTGCGAGGGCGGGACCGACGGCGTCCCGAATCCCGACGGGCGCGCTCCACTCCACGCGTTCGCGGGTGTCGAGGCGGAGACGGGCGACGTGGGCTCCCCAGTGGCCGAGCCAGGAGTTGTCGGGCAGGCGTTGCCAGCGGAAGGCCTGGCCGCCATCGAGCGTTTCCGCGAGCAGGGCCGGCGAGAGGGGCGGCAATCCCGCGAGCGGTTGCCAGCGTGACCACGCGGCGGATACGTCAGCCATGGTGGCGGCGATTTTCCGGGTGGGCGGGGCTTCGCCGCGGTAGGGCGGATAACGCGGAGGGTGTCTCTCCCAACGGTAGGGCGGACGAGAGGAAAACTCCGCGTTGGGCGCCGCGTGAGGTTGTGCCCATGAGTGTAGTTGAAGGGGGGATACGCCTCATTTCACCGGCTTTTCCCAGAGGAAACTTTTCTGCTCCGCGAGCACGCGGTCCTTCGCATCTTTCAGGGTCAACCGCCACGCGACCGGATTAGCCTTTTCGCCGCCGGGCCAGTCGGCTCCGGTGACCCCGAGTTGAAACACGGTCTGCTTCGATTTAAACGGCGCCGGAAACGTGAACGTATGCGTCACGGGCGTATCCGGTCGAATGACCTCGAGTTCGAAACGGGCGTTGGCGGGCGTCGAAAGGGTGTGTTTCACGCGGACGAGAAAGTAATAGCCGTCGCGCACGTCCGGTTTCGTGCGCAGCACCACTTCCCCGCCCGACTGTTCGCCCCGGCCAAAGAATTCGCCGATGCGTTCGAACGACGCGGCATCGCGCCAGCCAGGCCACACGCGCACAAACTCGACGTTGGCGGCGCGGGTGAGGGTGGCACTGACCAGCAGCAGAAAACAGGAGAGGGCGAGACGCATGGGAGCGAGCATGGCGGGCGGGCTCAGGCGGGACAACGAAATCAATTTCGCAGTTCCACAATCTGGAAGCGACGGAAGATCAACGGCGCGGGAACCCAGCCTTTCACCGCCGGGTGAATGAGATAGGTTTGCGCGCCGACATGGATCGGGGCCACGGGCGATTCCTGGAGCAGCAGCGCCTCGGCTTGCTGGAGCACGTCATAGCGTTGTTGCGGGTTGGAGATCGTCTCCGCGCTGGTCATCAGACGCTCGTACTCGGGGAGATTCCAACCGGTCCAGTTGTACGCACTATTGGCGGTGAACATGCCGAGGAAGGTCACGGGGTCGGGGAAGTCTGCGGTCCACGCCGCGGTGGAAATGCCGTAGTTGAGCGTCTGCTGATTCTGTATCCACGTTTTTTGTTCAAACGGGGAGATCGTGGTGCGGATGCCGAGGTCGCGTTGCCACATGGCCTGCAAGGCCTCGGCGAGGCGCGGCATGATTTCATCGTTGCGACATTGAATATCGATCACCGGTGAGCCGCGGCCCTCGGGAAAACCGGCGGCGGCGAGGAGCGCGCGCGCCTCCGTGAGATCCGTGCCAATGCTGGCGCGGGCAACGTAGCCGCCGGTGCCGGGCGGGGTGATGGCGGTGGCGGGCTCGCGGCTGCCCTGGAGCACAGCGCGCGCGATGGCGGGGCGATCGATGGCGAGCGATAACGCCCGGCGCACGCGGGGATCGTTGAGCGGCGCGCGCGTGGTATTGAAGCGCAGGAAATTAATCTGCGACGTGGGATCGATGCGCAGTTTTTCGGGATCCTGCTCGCGCCACGAGGCGATTTTCGTGACCGGTAAGGTGAAGGTGACGTGCAACTGTCCGGCGCGGAACTCGCGTTCTTCGACATCGGGATTTTCAATCGGAAAGAAAATCACGCGTTCGAGTTGGTTGGTCGCGGCATCGCGATGATGGGGATTTTTGGCGACGATGATGCGCGCGTTCGGGCGCCACTCCGTGAGCATGAAGGCGCCATTGCCGACGAGATTTCCGGCGCGCGTCCACGCCGTGCCGCGTTTCGTCATGGCGTCGAATTTGGCCATCTCGCGGGCGTTGAGTGGAAACCACGCCGGCATCGAAACCAAGGCGGGGAGATAAGGTGTGGGGCGTTCGAGGGTGAGGACGATCGTGCGCGGATCGGGCGCGACGAAACCGAGCGCGGATGGATCCGTGAGGGTTTTGCTAGTGTACGCCTCGGCGTTTTTGAGAGCGAACAGATACCAGGCG
>CAYVDZ010000779.1:827-3023 GCA_964450575.1 uncultured Opitutus sp. | reverse complement strand
CCGCGGCTCCGGCCTAGAAGGAACCGCTGATCCCGGCGGTCACTCTGGTTCCGAAGATGCGATTGTTGACCGTGCGATCAGGTAGGCCGCGATACTGGAATTCTTTCTCGTTGAAAAGATTCTTGAAATCCACGAATAGGTTCAGCCGCGGACGGTAGGCGTAGCGGACGCTGAAATCGACCGTGTTGCGCGAGACCATATAGGTGCGCTGGGCCGGATCGTTGTTGAATCCCCTCAGCGATTCACCCTCGTGGTTCGCGGAGAGGCGGACCGTGAAGTTGTACTTGATGTAGGAGATGCCGAGGTTGGCACTGCGGTCGATGAAGCCGGCGATCTCCTTGACGACGACCGTCCCATTGTAGGTTCCCTCGGTCGAGAGGGCGGTCATATTGGCGTAGATGCCGAAACCGTTGAGGAAGCCAGGCAGCGCGGTCAATTGCTGCTGGTAATTGAGTTCGAGCCCGTAAACGCGAGCCCATCCGCCATTGGTGGGACTGCGGAGGGTGTAGCCTTCGTAAGCCCCTTCGAATCCATTGTTCGCGCCGCCCCCGATCACGGATTCGGAGGAGAAAATGAATCCCTTGAGGTCCTTGCGAAACACCGAGGCTGAAATCAAGCCGACACTCTTCAGGTAGTATTCAGCGCTCAGATCGTAATTCTCTGAAAACTGCGGCTCAAGGTTTGGATTGTTAATACTCACGCGCTGCGCGTTAGGATCGATATCGAAGCCCGGCGTCAACTGATTGAAGTTCGGGCGTCCGATGCTGGTCGAGGCGCTGGCGCGGAAAATCAGACCGGCGCGCGGCTCGTACTTGAAATGGATACCGGGGAAGGTGTCCGTGTAGCCGCCGGAGATCTCTTCCTGGACTTCGAACGCGCTGAGCGCGGGCTTGGTCCGATCACGGACATAGCCAATGCCGCTTGTCTCCGTACGCTCCACCCGCACGCCGCCGACCACCGATAGATCCCCCATCTTGATGTTGGCCTGGAGGTAGGCCGCAGAAATATCCTCTTGCGCCGTTATGTCGTTCTGCCTGTCGGTCTCGTAGGCCCGGAGCGTGTCGAACACGTAGTTTTGCGGATTCGCGCGGATGTCGTCGTGCATCGCCAGCCAGTCGGGCCAGATCGGGCTCGAGTAGCGGCCGTAGACCGGCCCAACGCGCCGGCCCGTATCCCGGAACCGGTTGAGATTGTCGTCGCTCACGCCGTTGACCGGACCAGCGATCCCGTCGGGGCCGAAGTAGCGCCAGCGCGGCTCGGAGCGATCCTGCACCTTCTCCTGGCTGCGAAAGCGCAGGCCTGTCTTGACGGAGGCCAGCCGGCTGTCCTCGAACTTCCGCGTCAGGTTGATCTGGGCCGCGGTCACCTTGTCCCAGGCCTGCCTGTTCAGCGTATCGAGCGAATCGACGAAGGCGTTGTCATAATTGGTGATATCGGGCCCGGAAATTTTGGTCACTGCCGGAAAGTACAGGTGCGTTGACCGATCGATGCGATAGCCGACCCCATTTACCCGCAGGCTTAGGTTTTCGCGGTTCTCGGTTCCATGTGACTTTGAATGCGAAACATCGTAATCAAGGAGGTATTGGCCCCACTCGGACTTTCCGCCAACCTGAACCAAGCCCGTTTTTACGGTGCGACGGCGGGCTTCCATTTCATATTCGTACTGGCCGTTGTTGTAAGCCGTGACGAGTTCAGTCAGCTCAACCACCTGCGCCCGATTCGTCGAACGGACCCGCTGCTTATGCTGAGTCATGTTGTCGTCGAAGTTATTGTACAGCGAGTTGAAGAACAGCGAGGTCGTGTCGTTCAACTTGAAATCCACCTTCAGGCCTAGACCGACGCGGTCGAGTTGGATATCGTCCTCCGAGGTTTGGAAGTCGTTCATCAGCGCGGGGGCTGAAAACGTCGGATTCAGGTAGCCCGCGCGGAACGAGCTGACTGGAGAAAACGTGCGGTTGAAGCTTCCGCTGAAGGCGAAACCGAGGCGGCGGTTCGCCCCGATCACATCGGAATAGGTGATGCTACCCGAGGGATGTGTGCGCTCGTAGTAGAGATGGTGGTTCGCCGCCAAGCTGTAAGTGATATCGCGGCCCGGCCTGTCAAATGCGCTCTTGGTCCGGAGGTTGATTTTTCCGCCGATCGAGTCGGCGTCCATGTCGGGCGTGGGCGACTTGATGATCTCGATCGACTCGATCG
>CAYVDZ010000779.1:0-817 GCA_964450575.1 uncultured Opitutus sp. | reverse complement strand
CTCAAATGACCGGTCAGTTCCGCGCGTCGTTGCACCTGCGAGCAGCGTGCCGTCAACCGATACCGAATTCAGGTCCGGATTGATGCCGCGGACGGAGATGCGGAAATCCTCAGCCTCGTCGCGGATTCCGGAGATGCCCGGGATCTTCGTCAGCACGTTGGCGAGGTTCGTGTCCGCCACATTGCCAAACGCATCGGTCGAAATGACGTTCTTGACGTTGTCAGCCATACGCTGGTCGTTGATCGACCTCGCTTGACCCTCACGGACCGTGGAAACCGAGAAAGCTTCCATTTTGTAGACCGCGGAGGTCAGGAAGACGCTCGCCTGGGCAGTCGAACTTGCGGAAACCGTGACTGCGACCTTCGATTCGTCGAGACCCGTGTAGGAGACTACGAGGGTGCGCTCGCCCGCCGGAACATTCGTCAGGCGGAAGCGACCATCGACTCCGGACTGGGTTGAGACGCGTACATCGCTCTCCAATACCACTCGCGCACCTGAAAGCGGAGCGTTGGTCGCTCCATTGACAACCTGCCCTGCTACCACGCCAAAACTGCCGGACTGAGCCTGGACCAGAGTTGAACTCAGGAAGCACCAAAGACCGAGAAAGCCGGCAAGCCTAGCGGCCCGGCGAAACACAACTGAAACAATGGAAGGATTCATGGGGTACGGAGGTATCGGCGTCGCTTTGCTCGGGCCGTAAGAACGGCAGAACCAAAGGCGACGGCGGGGGTTAATCGGCAAAGAACAGCAGGAGCTCATGGGGGGAAGGGTTTCGATCCGGGGTATACTACGGGAAAGCGCAGAGGATATCTCAGAC
>CAYVDZ010000778.1:0-3057 GCA_964450575.1 uncultured Opitutus sp. | reverse complement strand
CCGAACGTCTGCTCGTACATCTGCGCGAGCGTCAGAATCATGTCGGCATCGGTGACATCGAGGCCCTTGGCGTGCAGCACCGCCGCGCCAAGGAGATAAAACGCCAGCGTGGCTCCGGTGTACACCACACACGACACCCACGCATCGGCCCGCATCACTTTCATCCAGCCCCGGGCGCGCTCGCCCCAAGCCGCCGAACCGTCGGGTTTGCCGACGTGCCGGGCGTATCCTTTTTCCAAGCACCAGTAGGGATAGTAAATCAGCTCGGATGCGCCGACTCCGATGATACCGAACGCGGCAAACGCGATCGTGAACGAACTCGGGAGCTGAAAGCTAAAACCCTCGACCAGGTTCTGCGGGGTGATGGCGAACGACGTGAATTGCAGGGCCACCACGGCCGCAATGGTGCAGGCAGTGAACGCGACCACCATCCAGGTCGAAGCCGCTTCAATCAGTTTGTAACGTCCGGCCACGAGGAGCACGGCCGTCCCAATCCCGATGGCGACGGCGATCACCGGTTTCGAGACATTCAAGCCAGCCAGGGAAACGATACTGGCCAGCCCGCCCAGCATGCCCGCGACCTGAAACACGGTGGCGGCAAACATAATCAACCAAAGCCAGAGCAGCCAGGAAACCACCACCCGGGGTCCTGGAACCAGATTCATCGTCTCGAGCGTGGTCGTTCCGCGCGAAAGTGTGGTGCGACCGAGTTCGATCTGGATGAATACTTTGAGGACGCATCCCACGATGATGAACCAAAGCAGCGTAAACCCCGCGCTCGCCCCAAGCTTGGGCGTTACAATGAGTTCACCAGACCCGACAATGCCGGCGGTGATGATGAGCCCCGGTCCGAGTTGACGCGCAATGCCCCCAATCGTCGTGGGCGCCAAGCGCGGTCCGTCAGAGTGAGAGTTATCCAGAGTCGAGCTGGGGTGGGGCGAGGGGCTCGTCGACACGACCGTGACGCTGAAGCAGGTGGCTCCCGGGGGGAATCAAATTCTTCCGCGGTGAGACAGGCATTCCTGCCTGTTACGGATTGTCTACCGGCTTGACTCTCGATGCCACGGTGTCCGCGAGAACGGACTGGCCGTCCCGCGATTAGCGGGGACGGGTAGACCGAAGAGTTCCGCCATCACCTGACGTAGCGCGGAGGGAAACACCGGTTTATAAATAATTCGATCGACCAGGAGGGTCTGATACTTGGCGGCAACGGCCGCGCTCAGTTCCGAACTGAATACCATGATCTTGCCCGCGAATTGAAGCTGCCGCAGCTGTCGCACACATTCCAATCCGCTCATCCCCGGCATGTGGTGATCGGTGATCACCAAGTCGAAGGACGGATCATCTGTGATGCGAGCCAGCGCACTGATGGCATCAGGATAACACTCGATCTGATGGCCGTCGCGGGTGAATGACAGCCGCGTCACTTCGCGAAGTTCACGAAGATCATCCGCGTAGAGAATCCGCAAAGCGGCGGTCCGGGTGCCTCTGGTCGCGGTACCGGCGGCGGGGGCTGCGTTAAGATGAGCCATGGCGTTAGGCACATCTGACTTGCATCTGGCGTCGCGGTTCGGCGTCGCCGTGTTAAAAACCCATTAATTTCGATCGGGAATGACGGATGTCATCGTTCTTTGGATACGCGCGCGGGCCCACTTGAGCAGAGGGGAACTCAACTTGGCCGGTAGTCGAGATACGGTCCGAGCCAGCGCTCCGCATCGACAATGCTCATCTGTTTTCTCGCCGCGTAATCTTCGATTTGATCGCGGCCGATCTTACCGACGGCAAAGTATTTCGATTCGGGATGATTGAAATACAAGCCGCTGACGCTGCTCGCTGGATACATCGCGCAACTCTCGGTCAGCGTGATGCCGGTTGCGGTCGTGGCTGAGAGCAACGCGAAGAGTGGTGGTTTTTCCGTATGATCCGGACACGCCGGGTAGCCGGGCGCGGGCCGGACTCCGCGATATTTTTCACGGATAATATCATACATCGGAAGGTTCTCGGAACGTCCGTAGCCCGAGAAGTCCCGGACGCGTTTGTGCATCAACTCCGCCAGCGCCTCCGCGAGGCGATCGCCGAGTGCCTGCGCCATGATCGCGGAGTAATCGTCGTGCTCCGCTTTGAATTCCGCGGCGAACCCGTCGACGCCATGACCCGCGGTCACCGCGAAGCCGCCCACGTAATCGATCCGCCCGCTCTCTTTGGGCGCGATGTAATCCGCCAGTGAGTGATTGAACTGGCCGAGGGGCTTTTCGAGTTGTTGCCGCAGGCAGTGCAGCTGGGAAATCACTTCGCTCCGAGTTTCATCGGCGTAGATCTCAATGCTGTCCCCCACCGCGTTGGCCGGCCAGAACCCGATCACGGCCTTTGCCACATAGCGTTGCTCGGCGACAATGCGGGCCAGGAGCGTCTTGGCGTCATGGAACAGTTTCGTCGCTTCGACGCCCACCACCTTGTCCTCCAGGATCTCCGGGAAACGCCCGTGCAACTCCCACGCACTGAAGAACGGACCCCAGTCGATGAAGGGAACGATCTCGTCGAGCGGCACCGGATCAAAGGTGCGTGTACCCAGAAACTCGGGACGCGGGATGTCGATCGTGGCCCACTCGAACGTCTGCCGCCGGGCGCGGGCTTCGGCCAGCGGAAGTAGCGGCCGTTTAGATTGCCGCTGGCTGAACTCGACGCGCTGGCGCTCCTGTTTCGCGACGTTCTCCGTCATGAACTGCGGTTTCTGCTCGGTCGAAAGGAGGGCACTGACGACATTGACGACGCGCGACGCATCGAGGACGTGAACGACCCCCCCGGCGTATTCCGGCGCGATCTTTACCGCGGTGTGCGCCCCGCTCGTGGTGGCGCCGCCGATCAGCAGCGGGATCGTGAAACCCTGCCGCGTCATTTCGCGTCCGACATGCACCATCTCATCGAGCGATGGCGTGATCAGTCCCGACAAGCCAATCGCATCGGCGCCAATCTCTTTGGCGCGCTCCAAAATGCGATCGCAAGGCACCATCACGCCCATGTCTTCGATCTCGTAGCCGTTACATTGCAAAACAACGC
>CAYVDZ010000777.1:0-3057 GCA_964450575.1 uncultured Opitutus sp. | reverse complement strand
TTTGAAAAGGTCGATGGGGTGAGTGAATCCGGATTCGCCACGAATATCGCCAAGGCTTCAGAGAACGCGAAACCCATTCCCGATCGGATTGAGGGCGCGCCCAATGTCCCGGTCATCGTAGGCGCAACCGCCATGCAGCCCGCCATTGATCGCAACAATCCGCGTCCGCGTCCGCAGATCACGCAAACCGTCAAGGCCCGCCCCGCGATCCTCGCCGAGAATCGCTTCGGAACGAAGAATATCGGGCCGACCGCCGTGGACGCGCGTTGGAGCGATTACGGCGCTTATCTCCAGCGGATGATTGATACGGTCCAAATCCAGTGGGAGCGCATTTTGATCGAATGGAGAGCGAACCCCGCTTCGAACAGCACCGTTACGATCAAGTTCGTGATGGATGACGAAGGCCGGATCGCCGAGATCGTGGATGTAGATTCCACCGCAAACGACACCGCTTCGCGCGCCTGTGTCAGCGCGATCACCGACCGCGCGCCTTACGGCAAGTGGACGGATGACATGAAGGCCGTGCTCGGCCCCAAGCAGGAAATGACGTTCACATTTCATTATCAATAGAGCTTTGCCTATGAGAAACGCAGGTTCAGGGTGCCGCGTATACCACATGCCCTCTGAAAATCTCGAATCCCACTCGGCCGAACCGGCAGCTCCAGCAAAGTCTGGACGAAAACATGGGACGGCGGCCGCGGCCCGGGAGGCGGGCGCGATGTGGTGGCGGAAAGAGAGTTGGCCTCAGAATCTCTACCTGAAGCTCGACGTGGGTCGCTTCTTCTACCGGGCGCAACGATCCGGCTCCCGGTCTTTTCTGAAGCTCGAAACCTCCGACTTCAAAATTGCGAAGCGAAAACTCGCAGCGAAAATGGCCGACGTTTCCGCGGTCCGCGAGCAGGGAGCGAGCGCCGCGAACGCGAACTTCAGATTGTTGGTGGGCGTGTGCCGCCGAACTGCTCCAAATTTGGAGTCGCTCAGACCGAAAGGAGTGCACGCTGAAATGCTATCTCGCCCATCTCAACCGGCTGCGCGAGCACTGGCCCTTCGGGAAATTCGATTCGTACTTGGCCGAGAACGTGGACCATGAGACATTCACGCGCCTGCGAAAGTTTTTGAGCCGGGACGCAGTGTTCGTGATCGGCAATATGAGCGAGTGCGTGAAGCAGCCGAACAAGCGGAAGGGGTATTCCAACAACCTCGTCAACCAGACTCTTTGGGCGCTCAAGACCGGATGCCGCCATGCGGAGGCGCTCGACCTGCGCGTCTGAGACTCAAGCTGCCAGAGAAGTTCGTGCAGCACGAGATGCGGCATTACTTCGCCACGGTTATTCTCGAGTCGAGCGAAGTCACATTCCAACAGGTCGGCGAGTACCTCGGGCATTCCGATGGCGGGATCTTGGCGGCACTAACGTACGGGCACCTTCGACCAGATGCGAGGCTCGCGACCGCGGAACTCCTCGCTCAGCATTTTGCCCGGCGCGCGGAGCCTAACGTGATCCCCTTCGCTTCTCCGTCGCCAGCGCCCTCCACTTCGACCTCGCCTCAAGCAACGCTCGGGTAACCAGGATTCGGCGAATGCCGGGAATCTTCTCCAGTTTCCCCTCTGCGATTTCACGGTACAAAGTTGCGGGCGATATTCCTCCCAGCATCGCGCACGCCGTCTCCATATTGTAGGCTTCCGGCACTGGGTCGGCGCGGATTTCAGGACCCGCAGACCGGCCTTCAAATCCGGGATTCACCCGGACGCAGAAATCTTGGGCTTCGGCTTCATCGTTGGCTTCGAACCAGATTCGGCAACCCGGCGCCGGAGCCGAAACAAATCCGATTACCTTATGCCGACTAAAACGACGCGGGGGAGGGCGACTTCGCCATCCTGCCCCCGCCGGGAAAGTGAACTTGCCTTCGCCACTACATTTTACACCTTAAAATAATGCCTCCACCTGACCACAACCGACCGGCCGATCCGACGACGGTGTTTCTCGCCAAGCTCATTCGCATGGTGGAACGAACTCCCTTCGAGCCGTTCACGATCCGGATGAGCGATGGGCGGGCCCTCTTTGTCCCGACCAAGGACCACATCACGATCACGAGGCTGTTGCGTGAAGTGATCTTCGAGACGGACTCGCCGGTGGCGATCCACGACATCAACCCGCTGCACGTCGTCAGTCTGGAGCGAACCGCCGCATGAACCCGACCGCCATGCTTCGCGCCACGCTGCACGCTGATCCGTTCCAGCCCTTCGATGTGGTGCTGACCAATGGGAAGCTCACCACCATCCACGCCTTCATTTGCACGGAGCCGGACGGGACGGAAGGCATACCCGCTTTCATGGCTCCCGATGGTCTCGCGTATCCACTGGTCTGTGCTGACGCGGAATCTTCAGCTCGGATTCGGCTATCATTCTGAGTGATCGTTCCGGGAAGTTTGGTAGCTCTCCCTGAGATAGCGTTGGCTGGAACCAGGGAGTAGGTGGCAGGGATATTCCGGCATTGGGCGAGACCCCGCTGGCCGGAAATGGAACATAGATTACTTGAGGGGCTGCGACCTGTCATTCTTTAGCAAACACCGGGTCAGTGACTCCCGACCGGCCAGCTACGGTTCCCCAGCACGTCCGTGCCCTGATTGACTTCGAGATGCCCCCGGAAAACGACCCGGACTCCCTGATGGGGCGCGATCGTTACATCTGCCGCGGCGATGCCTGCCTCATCGTCTCGTCGTCCGGCACGGGCAAGTCCGTCATGAACTACCAGTGGGCGATGCTGGCGGCACTCGGCCGGCCGTTCCTGGGGATTGTGGCCGCGTATACCACTCACTTGCTTGGATTTTAGCGAAAATTCGTGAAAACCTGAGAAAACTCGATTTGTAAATTTACCTATGAAGCACGGAGCTGATGACCGCCAAGAAAATCCCGAAAAAGCACGGCCAAGAGACGTTCACATTTCACTACCAGTGAGTACGATCGTGAGAGAGCGGGTGCTCACGGTGACTCCGACAGTAATGGCCCCTACTTTCGTCGCGTGAGTGTGCCCGGAGAGAGCGGGCAATCGTTCCCGT
>CAYVDZ010000776.1:0-3059 GCA_964450575.1 uncultured Opitutus sp. | reverse complement strand
ATTCCATCCACCGTCGCCGTGCCGGCGTCGGGGCGGAGGAACCCGGTGATCATCTTCATCGTGGTCGACTTGCCGGCGCCGTTGGGGCCGAGAAATCCCAGAATGTCGCCGCGTTTGACCGTGAACGTGATGCCGTCGACGGCGCGTTTGGCACCATAGGTTTTAACCAGACCTTTGACTTCAATCATGGGAGCTAGACGACGCTGTTAATGGGCAGTGCGACCTGCTTGGGGGAAAAAGTTCCGACACTATCCGATCGCAGGAGAGTGTCGTAAAATGGGGAGAGGCCGGAGTCGCAAGCGGAAAGTGCGTTCGTCGTGCGAACAGTCGATCTCATTCCAACGCCTTGATCGCAAACACTGCGGTGTGGGTCGTCTCGCCAATCATCTGAACCTGAAACGGGGGGCGTCCCCAACGCGAGTGGGTGTTGAAGAAGTCGAAATTGCGCTGCCATTTCGTCACGACGACGTGCCGCACGCCCGATGTTCGCCATCGCTTGGCCGCTTCCGCTGGCGATAGGGCCGGGTTAAACAACCAGTCGGCATCGGGGCTCCACAAGGGAATCACGGGAATGCCGACCGCGGCAAAGCGGCGTTGAAACCCAGGGGCGTCCGCGACCACGATTCCGGGTTCCCCGGTGCGGCGGACGATGGCCACGGTCTCATCGCCATCGCCCACGGGCGCGTGACCGTGCGGGGCAAAGCTGGGCCAGTCGCGCATGGGCGTGCGCCAGGGATTTTGCGGCAGCGCCAAGGTGGCGGGCAGGGTGCCCAGGACGAGCAGGCCCAACGCCAATGTGGCCCGGCGATAGAGCCTCGGACGCGGCATCGCGATCGCCGCCAGGGCGACTCCGGTGACGAGCACACCGACGCCAAGCGCTGGACTGGCGACACGGATGGAATAGAAAAGACCGCCGTTGGTGTAACGCACGGACATGGCCCACAGAGCGAAGATTATTCCGCTCGCAGCGAGCAGCGCCGCGGCGTGACGACGCCACGCATTGCGCCGCATGAGCGCGGGAACCAGTACGACGAAGCCGACGAGAGCGGTCGGGGCGAACTGGATCAAGTAGCGCCCTACTTGCATCCACCCGTCCGCGTTCTGGAGCACCGCGCCAAAGGCATCCGCGTCGTGTTCGATCCACGCGACAAATCGCTCATTGATGGGCAGACCGGCGACGCGCAGACTGTAGAACGGGTTTCCCGTGGCGAGGAATGTCCGCACCGGCCAGACCGCGGCAAGCAGCACGGGGATGATGAAGGCGCCCCACGCGTGTCGGGTGGGCTCGCTGCCCAGCAAGCCGATCCCGGCGAGTAAGGGGAAAATCAGGCCGTACTCGCGCCCCGCTGCGCCCAACACCGCGAACACGCCGGCGAGGGCCGTCCATCCTGCGACCCGCGTGTGATGCCAGCCCAGGAGCGCGCCAATCAACCCGACGAGCGACAAGGTGGTGAACCCCGTTTCCTGTCCGAGCAAAAAGGACCAGATCAGCAGCGGACAGCTCGCGGCGGCCACGCAGGCCAGCCGTGCGGCCCGGATTCCGCCGATCCGCGCCGCACTGTGCCAGAGCACGTCGTGCAGCGCCCAGAGTTGCAGCACCACGACTGGAATCGTCCAGACCGGGTCATAATTGCCCGCGCAGGCGTAGGCCCACGCGTGCACGGAAGCGACTCCCGGTGGAATACTCTCGGCCCAAAAATACGAAAAGAAATCTGCCGGCGCATCGGGCGGATAAAAGTCGAGGGAGCCGCGGGTCAGCAGTTGTTCCGCGAGAAAACTCCAGCGGAACTCAATGTCCGGTCCCGCAAGCGGCTCGTGCACGGCGCGCCACAGCAACGCCAGCCAGACCAGCGCGAAGAGGGGCGTCCACGCGCCCATCTGGCGAAAAATCACCAACCAGTCGGCGTGTTCGGTTTCGGGTCGGAGGAGCGGAGGACGGAATCGAGCGGCCGTTGCACAGATCACGAAAGCGAGCCCAAGGCTGATGCTGAGCGACCCGGCGGAGATGCGGATCGAGAGGGCATCGAGGGCCAGCACGGCGGAGTAGAGGAGAACGACCGAACCCGCGAAACTGGCTGATAACGTACGCGGCACCGCGAGTGCGCGCATCAGCGCCGCTCCTGGCGCGAGTAATCCGGCCAACAGGAGGGCGAGTTTCGCCGCGAGCAACAGGAGCGCGAGCACCTCCCTCTGCAATGCTACTCCGGGCGCGCAGGCCAGCCGGAAATGAAGTTCCGGAGACGACGAGCGCGCGGAGCATGCGCCGCGGGTGGAGAAATGCCCCCGGTTGCGCGTCGTTCAAGCCGAGGGGGCGGATCCTACCGGCGCGCCTGCCAACCAAGGAGGAACGCAGTCGCGGTCGGCGCATGTTGCGCCGACTGCCCGTTAGGTCGCGGTCGTGGCGAGTTCGCGGTCTTTTTCGGTCTTCAAGCGCAACTGGCCGCAGGCCGCGTCGATGTCGTGGCCTTTTTCGCGGCGCAGCGTAACCGAGATCCGCGCATCGCGGAGGATGTCGGCAAAACGTTCCTGGCGGGTGATGCTCGGGCGTTTCCACGGGAGGCCTTCCACCGTGTTATACGGAATGAGATTCACGTGCGCGTGCAGGTCACGCGCGAGATCACGCAGCTTCTCCGCCTGTTCGAGCGCATCGTTGATGCCTTCAATCAGGATGAACTCGAGGGTGACCATGCGGCCGTGTTTCTCGGAAAAGGTTTTCACGGCCGGAATCAGCTTCGCGAGCGGATAGGCCTTGTTCACCGGCATGATTTTTTCGCGCACCTCATCGGTCGCGCCATGCAGGGAAATCGCGAGGCGGAAACCGAGTTTCTCTTCCGCTAGTTGCAGGATCTTGGGCACGAGTCCACTCGTCGAAAGCGTCACGCGGCGCGCGCCAAAACCGAGGCCCCAGTCCGCGTTCAGGATTGTGAGCGCCCGCATCAGGTTGTCGTAATTGGCGAGGGGTTCTCCCATGCCCATGACCACGATATTGTCGAACGACGCGAGTTCCTGACGGGCCCGCGGCGTGCGCTCGTCTTCGCGGTAGCAGACCTGCAGCAACT
>CAYVDZ010000775.1:0-3059 GCA_964450575.1 uncultured Opitutus sp. | reverse complement strand
CCGCCGCGCACGGGAGTAAACAAGAAAGCCTATGGAAATGCATCTCCAGCCGCTTGCAACCACGTGCTCTGTTTCAGGGGAGCCCTTTGTGGAAGGCATGCGGGTGGCCAGTTTCCTCGTGCGGAGTGGGGCCGCGCTGGAAATTGCGCGGTACGACGTCATCGAGGAGCATGCGAAAGCGTTTTCGCCCGAGGGCGTGCTCGCCTGCCGCTGGGTGCAGCCTTTCAAACCGCGGAAGCAGGGTGAAAATTCGGAGCGCGCGCTGAAGCTGACGGCCGAGAATCTTTTCGTTGCGCTCGCTGATCCGACGACCGAACCGACTCCTGAAAACACCCGTCTCGTCCAGTTCCTTGCCCTCATGCTGGAGAGGAAAAAGCTTTTGCGCCCGCGAGGCCGGAGCACGGACGGTGTGCGCAATCGTTTCGAACATGCCCGGAGCAAGCAGATCTTCGAGATACCCGCAGGAGACCTCACGCCCGAATTCTTTGTCGCCGTGCAACAGCAGCTCAGCGTTCTCGTGGGCGGGCCGAAGACAAAAGCAGGAGCTGTGACCGCTCCATCAGAACTGCCGGTAACCGATGCGGACGCCTCCTCTTCCGCCTCCGTGGGGGCGTCGAAGGCCGCCGAGACCGCAGCCGCAGTGTCGGCAGTGGGCGCTGCAACTGCGACGAGCGACGCTGTGGCGGGGGAGACTTCAGCGGATGATTCGAGTGAGCCAGCTGCCGGCGTAGAGCCGGCCGCGCCCTCCTCGGAGGTCAACTCGGAAGCGCTGACGATGGAGACGGAAAAGGAGCCCATCGCGCCTCCCGCCGGACCCATTAGCTCCGAGGCGGCTGCCGGGGCGGCGCTACCTGCCGACGCTGAGGGGGACGTTGAGGCACTCGCGACGAAAGACCCGGCGATTGACGTCGAAGCGAATTTAGAAGGGGAGGCTCAGGCCGATGCCGTTTTCGAAGGTGACGCCGATGCCGGAGCGGAGTCCCAATCCGAAGCCGAAGTCGAGGATGCGTCGGACGAGGAGCGGCCTGCGCCGGGTTCAACCGGTGGTGGCAGTGGCGGGACGGCGGCCGCGTGAGGCCGTTCGCTAGGAACAACTACTGCCGGACCGGCACGCCACGACTTGCCAGATGTGCTTTTACCTGCGCGATCGTGAATTCGCCGAAATGGAACAAACTCGCCGCCAGCACTGCGCTCGCCCGCCCTTCATCGAGGACGTCGGCGAAATGTGGGAGCGTTCCGGCGCCGCCACTGGCAATCACGGGTACCGTGACGGCGTCGCTGACGGCACGCGTCAGGGCACAGTCGTAACCCGCTTTCGTGCCATCCGCGTCCATACTGGTCAGCAGGATCTCGCCGGCGCCGAGCTCCGTCGCGCGTTGTGCCCATGCCACGGCGTCGAGTTCGGTCGGATTACGTCCGCCATGGGTGTAGACGCGCCATGATTTTCCGTCGGGCTCCCGTTTCGCATCGATGGCAACCACGATGCATTGGGCGCCGAATCGATCGGACGCCGCTTTGATCAACCCAGGATCCTTGATCGCCGCCGTGTTCAAGGAAACTTTGTCCGCGCCACTCTTCAACATGGCTTCGATATCCGCCACGGTGCGCAGCCCGCCTCCAACCGTCAGAGGCATGAAACACTGCTCGGCCGTAGCCGCCACGACATCATACATGATGGAGCGATTGTCACTCGAGGCGGTGATATCGAGGAAAACCAATTCGTCAGCGCCCTGCGCATCGTACGCCTTTGCGCACTGGACCGGATCGCCCGCATCGCGCAGTTCCTGAAACTTTACACCCTTGACCACACGGCCGGCGTTAACGTCGAGACACGGAATGATGCGTCGAGAGAGCACGCGGGGAAAGTGCGGGACGGAAAGTGCGGCTAGCGAGGTGAAAAGGAGCGGCGGTCGTAAGCGAAGGAGGAAGGCCCTGCACGTTAAATGGGCTCCGACACCAAGGCCGTTGAAGGGGACATCCCGGGTCGACCCTTCCACGAAGCTTTTTGCAACGACGCAACGACCTAGCATGAGCGGTGAGGCTCACGCCTCACTCGCTCGGACCTTTCCGCGGCCCATTACGCATCCATGTGCGTAACGTCGGGCTCGAAATTCACCGCGAGGCGGTAAACGTGGCCAGGACGCATGATCAGCGGGTGATCGCGCACGAGGTATTGAAGATAATGCACCTTGCCGTAATTCGTCCGGTAGGTCGGATCGGCGCTGACCACTTCGGTTTCGCGCCAGGTTGCTTGGAAATCATCCTTGGCGACGCTGCAACGATGACCGTGAGGCCCGAGCGCGAGGGCGCCGGTTACATGGTATTTCGAGTGTGGAGCCGCGATCGCGAGGCAGTAGCGGAACTTGTCCAGCGTAACCTGCTGTTTGACCGTGTAGGCGAACTCGACCCCGATCTTACTACCGGAGAACGTCCACTGCACCTTGCAGCTGCCGAGACCCTTCACGAGCTCCTCCTTGAGGTTGATCAGCTCGGGCTGTTCGTAGCGGAAATAGAAACTGTTGCGCAGTCCGAGACCGGTGACGCAGTTCTTCCCGTAAAAAGACGGCAGAGTGACTTGTTCGCCGAACGTGAGTTCGGGCAACATCACTGGGGCGTAAACATTGTTTGGCCAGTCGAAGATTCCCGGGCAATGCGGAAATGCGAGCGAGTCGCTGGTGAGCTTCGATCCGGCGCTGATCAGAGGGACCTGCAGATGGATCCCTGACTCGCCGTCGCGGTAAAGGAAGAGCCCTTGTTCCTTGCGGTTCGATTTGTCGAAAATGACGAAGCGCCCCGAGGTTCTCTGGGGCTCGATTTTCGGAGCACCCGCTGGCATTTGGACCGTCTTGGCGAGACGCGACCATTGGCACAAGTAACGCGCGGCATCGAAATTCGCCATGCGCGTCGTGTGATGCGAATAGGCGGTACGTTCGTCATCGCGCAAATCGAGGAAGCCGTGCTCCTGATCGAGGTACGTTTCGTAGAAGAACATGAACAGCCGGCGCAGAATGTCGTAGTATTTGACCTTCTGGTCATCCGGAATCCAGCCGTCACGAAGG
>CAYVDZ010000774.1:0-3061 GCA_964450575.1 uncultured Opitutus sp. | reverse complement strand
GCGGTACGCGAAGTTCATCACGTGACACGCGATAACGGAACTGGCGCCGATCTCTACGTCGCAAATGGGTCGCTTCCGCGACGCGATGCAATCCATGAAGTCTTGGAAATGACTCTTGGGCGCGGGCAGCTTCACCTTGGCATCGACGAGGTACTTCCGCTCGGCGAGAGTGACTTCGCGTTCGAGCGAGGTGCCCTTGTCGACTTCCTTGTCCCAGAATTTATTAACGATCTTTCCGTCCATCAGGAGCTCGAACTTGCCGCGGTTCACGTGGAGTTCGCCTTCGGTGCCGTAGAACGAGACGCCCTTGCCGCGAACGTGGGTGAGCACGGTGCCGTCGGCATAGACGAGCTGGGCGCCGCGTTTGGCGGTTTCCCAGTTTTGTGGCGCCCGCACCTCGACCGGGCCGCTGCCGTCAGCGCCGAGCGCCCATTGCGCAATATCAATATGGTGGGCGCCCCAGTCGGTGATCATGCCGCCGCCGAATTCCCACGTCTTGCGCCAGTGGGGGTAATTATCATGGACCCCGCGCGGGCAGAGGAAGGGGCTATAGTCAACGAGCGGGCCGGGGCCGCACCACATCTTCCAATCAAGTCCGGGCTCGATGGCCTCGGCGGGTTCGCGATACGGGGCAGCGGGATCGCCGAAGGAAACATGGATGGCGCTGATCTTGCCCAGAACGCCATTGCGTACGAACTCGGCGGCCACGCGGAACTCCTTGGATGAACGCTGCTGCGATCCGGTTTGGAAAACCCGATTGGTTTTGCGGACCGCCTTCACCAGCTCGACGGCTTCGTGGATGTTATAGGTGAGGGGCTTCTCGCAATACACATCCTTTCCGGCCTTCACGGCTTCGATGGCGATATACGCATGCCAGTGATCCGGAGTGGCAATGATGACGGCGTCGATGTCGGAGCGGGCCAGTAACTCGCGAAAATCCGGGTAGGCCTTGCATCCCTTGTAAGTCATGCCGGATTTCGCGCTGTAGGCTTGCTCGACCCGGAGTTTCGCGGCTTCGCGGCGGGTGGTGTCGACATCGCAAACGGCGACGACCTCGACATCATCCCGATTCAGGACGTTGCCGAGATGGCCCTTCATCATCTTGCCCATGCCGATGCAGCCGAAGGTGAGCCGCTTTCCCGGAGCGGTCTCCTGCGCCCACACCCGGCTCGGCAGGATTAAAGGCGCGGCGGCGAGCAGCGCGGAGTTTTGCAGGAAACGGCGGCGGGAGGAATGAGCGAGGGGCATGGGGAAAACGTGAGTGAGAGATGAATTTGAAATGCATGACCGAGCCGGGTGTCACGCCTGTTCTCCCGTTCGAGGGTGCTCGCGTTGTGAGTTCGCCTTGATGGGCAGCGTTGACGCGGACGGCGGGCGGGTGCCTCATCCCGGCTGCGAGATGGAGGCGATTGGCGGGAGCAGTGAAGCGGGCGACGTTTGAAATGCGACGGAGATAATCGAGCCGGTTTCGGAGCTGTGTTCGATGGTAAAACAGGCTTCGTGGCGGGCGACCAAAAGCTTGACCAGGGCGAGGCCGAGGCCGAGGCCCTGCTGCTCGTGTTTCTTGCGATCAAACTGGTGGAATGCGCCGATGCGTTCCACTTGCCCGGGGGTCATGCCTCGCCCACGATCGCGGACGCGGAGAACCCCGTCCTTGAGCAAACGAATCTCGATCGGGGTTCCCGGGGCGGAGAACCGGCAGGCGTTGTCTACGAGTTCCTCGATGATGGTGGCGACATGGACAATCTCGCCGCGAATGGGACCGGGATCGATTTCCATGCGCACATCAGCCCGGCGGGTGTGCCGTTCAAGCGTGGCGTCGATGCGGGTCTGGGCCATGGTTCGCACGGTCTCGGGGTTGATCAACGCGGCGGACGGCGACGGCGTCGATTGGGCCTGAAGCTCGAGCAGGAGGAGATAGTTCCGCAGGGTGCGATGCAGCCGTTCGCCGCTCGCGTGGATGTCGTTGAGGAGCTCCGTGACCTCGGTTTCGGAGAGGCGGGGGAATTCCGTGCGCAGGATCTCCGTCAGACCCAGGATGCCTGCGAGCGGCGTGAACAGTTCGTGGGGAAGGGTGGACGAGAGGGTCGATCGCAGATCGAGAATCATGCGGTCTTCGACGCGCCAGTTGAGTTCGGCCCGGCGGAGTCGCGCGTCAACGCAGCGGAGCAGACTGTCGAGGGAGAACGGCTTTACGAGGAAGTCGTCGGCGCCGAGATTCATGCCCGTGCGGGGAGTCAAAGCCGTGGTGTTGCCGGTCATTAGCACGATCTGCTTGGTGCTGAGTTGCGGATCCGCGCGCAGAGCTTGGAGCACGCTGCGGCCATCGGTGCCGGGCATGTTGATATCGGAAATGATCAAGTCGGGCAGGTGTTGCCGGGCGAGGGCGATGCCTTCGTCGCCCGACGCCGCGGTGAGCACGCGCTGGCCATGACTGCGCAAGGCCATGCTGAAGATTCTGAGGATGATTTCGTCATCATCGATCAAAAGGATGGTCTTCATGAGGGCGACCCGGCGGGGCGATTTTCCGGTTCGGAGGCAGCAGCGCTGGGAGATAACGCGCGCTGGAGAAGGGTCAGTAGGGTATCAGCCGCATAAGGCTTGGCGAGAAAGTACGAAATTCCGGTGTGGGCGAAACGTTTGGGATTATCGCTCGAATCCTGTCCGCTGGCAGCAATGATTTTCACTGTAGGATCGAGTCGGCGCAAAGCGGCGGCGAGTTCTTCGCCTCCCATGACTGGCATCATCATATCGGTGAGGACAATCGCGATGTCAGAATGATTCAACGCGAAAAGCCCAATGGCTTGAGCCCCGTCTTCGGCCATGAGCACCCGGTAGCCGAACGTCTCGAGCGTCTGGCGGGTGATGTTGCGGATGGAGGATTCGTCATCGACGACGAGGACGAGCTCTCCGTTTCCACGCGGGAGTTCGCCAATCCCTCCCGCGATATTTTCAGAACCGGTTGACTCCGGAACGGCGGGGAGGAAAACCTCGAAGGTGCTGCCCACGCCGGGCTGGCTGCGCACGTCGATGAATCCGGCATGGCTGCGGACGATCGCGT
>CAYVDZ010000773.1:377-3061 GCA_964450575.1 uncultured Opitutus sp. | reverse complement strand
GACCTGCTCACGGCCAATCCGCAACTCGACGCCGTTTTTGCCATCAATGATCCGACCGGACTCGGGGCGGCACTGGCGATCCGCCAGGCGCGACGCGAGAAGGTGTTCGTCGTGGGCGTGGATGGCGCGCCGGAAGCGGAGAAAGCGCTGAAGGATCCGCGTAATGCTTTTTTGGCGACAGCAGCACAGGATCCTTTTGCGATGGCCGCCAAGGCCGTCGAGGTCGGCTTCGAGGTCATGCAAGGGCGGAAGCCGGCCTCCGATCCGCTGCTCGTGCCGGTATCACTCGTTACGCGGGAAAACGTCGCAAACTATAAAGGATGGACCTCGCAGTGACGGTCGAAGGCCTGCGGGCGATCGAGCCTACGCTGGATGTGATGGTCGGGGAGAAGTTCGCCTTCGCTGGGATCTTTGAAGTCAAAGCATGAACAGCGAAACGCCCCGTTCTTCCGCGACTCGCGACGCGGTCTGGTCGGTCCGACGGACGATGGACGCGTTGGGCATTTTGCCAATGCTGATCGCGGTGTGCGTGCTGTTTGCGTTCCTGACCCCCACGTTTTTCACCGGCGGGAATCTGATGAATGTCGCGCGGCAGGCGTCGATCAATGTGGTGCTCGCCGCGGGGATGACCTTCGTGATCCTGACACGCGGCATCGATCTCGCGGTGGGATCGATCCTCGGGGTCACGGCGGTGTTGGCGGTGCAGATTTCGTTGCTCGAAGGCTGGGCGTGGGCGGCGGTCCCGGGTAGTCTGGCCGCGGGCGGGATGGTGGGGGCGCTGACGGGTGCGGCGGTGGCCTATGGTGGCCTGCCGCCGTTTATTATAACGCTGGGAACCTTCACCGCCCTGCGCGGCGTGGCTTATCTGCTGGGAGACGGTACGACGGTGATGAACAGCGATCTGTCCTTCGCGTGGATGGGTAACGATTATCTGGGGCCGATTCCGTGGCTGGTAGTCATTGCGGCGTTGGTCGTGATCGCGAGTGCGCTGGTACTTAACCGCACGGTGTTTGGACGTGATGTATATGCGTTCGGCGGAAATCCGGAGGCGGCAAAACTCGCTGGGATCAGCGGAGCGACCGTGTTGGTGGGCGTCTACGCGATCAGCGGAACGTTCGCGGCCTTGGGCGGGGTGATGAGTGCGAGCCGCTTATATAGTGCGAACGGGCAACTCGGAACGGGCTATGAGTTGGATGCAATCGCCGCGGTGATTCTGGGCGGGACGAGCTTTGCCGGCGGCGTGGGAACGGTGTTGGGAACATTGTACGGCGCGTTGATCATTGCGGTAGTGAACAACGGGCTCACGCTGATGGGCGTCTCGTATTTCTGGCAGTTGGTGGCGAAGGGCACGTTGATCGTGGTGGCCGTGGCAATCGATCGACTGAGGCACCGGGCAGACTAACGGTGTGGCGGCAAGCTGGCCATGTTCGCCGGTGGTTGCGTCGCTGTGAAAGTTCCACATTCTCCCCTTATGGCTTTTCCTGTTGCATCCCTCCTGTCAGCCGCGGCGCCCTTGGTGATGAGTGCGCTTGAGCTTTACCGGCGCCGTAATGAGGCGACGGTCGCTCACCTTAACACGGATCCCAGCACCATCAGCCGCGACGCGGTGCGCGAACGCCTGATCGAACTCGAAGCCGCGGACCTCGAGCAAACCAAGCTGATTAGTGAATTATCCCGCCAGATCGAGGCGCTCGCCCGGTCCGCCGCGGCTGCGCAACGGGAACGCCAGCGGATGCAGCGTCTGCTTTGGATCGTTGGCGCCGTCGCGGTGGCGAGCGTGGCCCTGTCAATTTGGACCCTCGCTGCTTAATTTAATCGTTGGCGCGACCGCGCGCGCCGAGGCTCGTGATCACGACCGGCGCAGCCGGAAGAGTGAAAGCAGAAACATTGTAAGGAACAGGATAACCTCCTCCCCATGAAAGTCACTCCTTCGACTCGTCGTCATTTCATGAAGACGACCGCGACAGCGGTCACCGCGTTCACGATCCTCCCGCGCCATGTTTTAGGCGGCCCCCGGTTTGTTCCGCCCAGCGAAACCGTGAACGTCGCGGTGGTGGGGGTGGGTGGCCGCGGTTTGCAGAATCTCCGGGCGCTGCTGGCGTTGTCCGACGTCAAAGTCGTCGCGGTGGCGGATCCGGCGGAGACCTTTAGCCTGGAGAATTTTTATTACAAAGGGACGGGTGGCCGGGCCGCGGCGGTGGCGGAAACGGAGAAGCATTACGCTGAAAAAGCCGCGGGTTATCGTTGCGCCGGCTATGAGGACTTCCGCGTGCTGCTGGAGAAGGAGAAGGGGATTGATGCGGTGTTGTGCGCCACGCCCGATCACTTGCACGCCTTTGTGTCGATTCGCGCGATGCGCGCGGGAAAGCATGTGTATTGCGAGAAACCGCTCACGCATAACATCTGGGAGGCGCGGGAGGTCGCGCGGGTGGCACGCGAAACAGGATTGGCGACTCAGACCGGGAATCAGGGACATTCCACGGTCGGGATTCGCGAAACCGTCGAGCACTTGCGCGCGGGAACGATTGGTACGGTGCGGAAGATTCATGCCTGGGTCGGGACCAAGCGTTGGAACCCGGGTCTGGTGACGAAGCCCGCGGAGGGACGCGCCGTTCCGTCAGGCATGAATTGGGATATGTGGCTCGGGCCGCGGGAATGGCGGGAGTTCAATGAAGCCTACCATC